>JAUIHJ010000831.1 GCA_030432015.1 bacterium | reverse complement strand
TCCGTGCATCGGATCACAGCACCAGAGGACCGTCTTCCCGGTTTGCTGGACCGCACGGATTAGCTGTGGCAGACGCGACTTGATTTCGTCAGCGCCAAAACGGTGGATCAGCGTGAGCCGCCCGGGCGTCGCTGCCGGATCTAGAACGTTGATCAACTCGACCAGTTCCGCGGCGGCCATCGATGGCCCGACCTTCAGTCCAATCGGGTTGGCGATACCACGGCAGTACTCCACGTGCGCCCCGTTGGGCAGCCGGGTGCGATCACCGATCCAGGGAAAGTGCGTACTCAAGTTATACCAGCCAGCGCGCCGGGGCACTTGTCGCGTCGTCGCCTGCTCATACGGAAGATGCAGCGCCTCATGGCTGGTGTAGAAACGGACTCGCGTCAATTCGTCAATCGTGTTCCCGGTCAGTGACTCCATGAAATGAATGGAATCACTGATCTTCTCGGCGGTTTTGAGGTAGTCCTTGGCCTGTGGCGAATGCTGAAAAAAATCCAGATTCCAGTATTCCGCATGATGCAGATCGGCAAAGCCGCCCGCGACCAGTGCACGCGTGAAATTGAGCGTCATCGCCGCGTATTGATGCCCCTTCAAGAGCAACGCGGGATCAGCGGCCCGATCGTCGGTTGTGAAGGCCGGGCGATTGATATTTGCACCGCGGTAGGCTGGTAGCGTTACGCCCTGCCGCGTTTCCGTCGCCGACGAACGAGGCTTGGCATACTGTCCGGCAATTCTCCCGACTTGGATCACCGGTTTCCGACAGCCGTAGAACAAGATCAGGCTCATCTGCAACAAGATCTTCAGCTTCCTGACGATGACGCTGGCTTCGCAGTCAGAAAAGTCTTCCGCGCAATCGCCGGCATGCAATAGAAACCGCTTCCCCGCCGCCGCGTCAGCCAGAGATTGTGTGAGAGCCTCGACTTCCCAACTCGTCACGAGCGGGGGAAGCAACGCAATCTGCTGCAACACGGCGTCCAACTTGCTGCCGTCGGGGTAGGCGATCGGCTGTCCCGCAACCTTCATCCGCCAGGAAGAACTCGTCCAGCAATGGTTATTCCGATTCGCCATGGTAAACCCAGTTGGCTCTCAGGCTGCGGAGCACGAGCGGGCACATCACCCCGCTGTGCCTTGTGCATGACGCAAACCGTATTCCATTGGAGGTCGCCTGCGACGAAACTCGCAACTTTGACCGGGCAAGGGAGGAATGCCACGAAAATCGCCCCACAACAGAAGGGACTGGGAGGCGTTCGATTCGTCTGGCGATTCACCAAACGAGCGAATTCGCACGGTCGTGTTGGGGAGTGCGCGTTTTCCTGTGGCGCGCTGTCGCGCGCTGGCGGGCGAGCTGTGACCGGGATTCGGTTCCCACCACCGATGCCCATTCCTCACGATCGCAACAGCAAAGAACTGGCCCGATGAAAGCAACGCCATGACCGATGTCGCGATCGGACGGCCCGGTAGACTGCCAGGTGGAAGACACAGACCTTGAAGGCGAAAAATACAAAGACTAGGCGAACCTGCCGCGTAATCGCCGCATCGCTAAAAACCCCAACCCGCCCGTTCCACCCAGTGCCCCCGCGCAAGGTCTGTGTCTTCAACGGGTTTCCGAAGATGCCTGGTGGAAGACACAGACCTTGAAGTCGGAAGATACAAAGAATAGGCAAACCTGCCGTGCGATCGCCGCATCGCTAAGCACGCCAATCCTCCCGTTCCACCCAGTGCCCCGCCGCGAGGCTTGTGTCTTACGCGCGTTTTTGTGGTCGCTTTGCTCGCCGCGATGTAATTTCGCCAGCGGCCTGATGCCAGTGCAGCGCGGCATCGCATCGCGCGCCGCCTTCGGGAGTTCCCACCTGCACTTGAATGACGAGATCAACGCCGCGGATCGCGTTGGATGGCGAATTGGGCCAGACTCCCTGGCGAGATTAATATTCGCCGATCACCTCACCGCCTTGCGAGGTACTCAGAGCACGCCACGCATTGAGATCAATCGTTTCCGTGACGAACCGGGCGCTACCATCGCAGAGGGCGACTTGAACTCCTCCCGGATGACGACTTCGCAAGCCGAACATGGAAGGATTTGCCGTCGTGGAAGTTGTGCAAGGCAATTTTTGTGTCGGCTGATTATTGCAATAGGTTGCTGAATAAATAACATCCGGAAGCGGCGAATTGGGCATTAGATAGGTGCTGAATCCCGAGGCGTCGCCCCACCAGGTAAAGCCCCGCAAGTCAGTTCCTTTTCCTTGCAAGACTTCTCCAATCATCAACGTCGAACTGGTTCCGTCGGTAATGTCCTTCATGCCAAACACTCCCCAAGACCCAGATGTGCCGACACGATACTTAAACGGTGATCCGCCGTGTACGACCCCGTTAAGGACCGCGGGATTGCCGTATGCCCCAGTGTTTCCGACGTTAACGGTGTAATTGTGGCTGGTAATACTCCCGATCGGCGCATTGAACGAATCGCTCGGACAACTCAATGTGGGAATCCTCTTGGTCGTGACGTTCGTCGTGTTTGGGGCCGAACCGTACCGTGGCCCCGTGGAATCGTTTCCACCATGATTGACGTACAACTCCCAAAGGTTGTTCTGTTCCAGGAAGGGCAGGATCGCCATTTGCCACGTCCCCCAACAGCAACCGCTCGAACCAACCATCGGCGTAAACTTCTTGTGAATATCATGGTAGTTGTGCATCGCAAGGCCGACCTGCTTGAGGTTATTCGAGCACTGCATGCGTCGAGCCGCTTCGCGGGCAGCTTGAACCGCCGGCAATAGCAAAGCCACCAGAATGCCGATAATGGCGATGACGACCAATAATTCCACCAAAGTGAATCCATGACGCTTGGAATTCATTGCACCAACCCTATTCAGTGTTGACAGGTATCCTGCCGAGAAACGGACATGAAGCACGAACGAACTTGAAGCACGTACAAAGCTGCGTTGATTGACTTAAGGGATATCAACGTCGAACTGGTTGGCCTGGCCCT
>JAUIHJ010000830.1 GCA_030432015.1 bacterium | reverse complement strand
TTGCGGGCCAATTATCGCCCAGGTAAATCATCGCGCCGCAATGGGCATGACCGCCACCAGCCCGCGATGTGTCCGTCGGCACGGTGGGCTCATGTCCCCACCAGGCGTGGTCGCGGATGTTGCCGACAAAGTGGGCATGATCGGCAATCGTCTTAATGTCGTCGAACGTGTACGGATTAAAGTGCTGACCGCCTTGGCGATGATATCGAGCCCCTTGAATCATATGGAACAGATGCGGAATGACACAGGCGGTCACGAACGCTTGGCCAACATCGTTAAAATCGACGCCCCAGGGGTTACTGGTCCCGGAAGCGAACACTTCGAATTGGTGCCGTTGCGGGTGATACCGCCAGACCCCGGCGTTGAGGGGAACCCGCTGCGCGTCCGGTGTCCCCGGTTTTCCCACGCGAGAATGAGTAAAAACGCCATGACAGCCGTAGAGCCAACCGTCCGGACCCCAGATGAAGGCGTTGAGCGTCTCATGCGTATCCTGATATCCAAAGCCATCCAGCAGAATTTCCGGTTCGCCGTCCGGTCGGTCATCGCCGTCACGATCCGGTATGAACATCAGGTAGGGTGCCGCGCCCACCCACACGCCGCCAAACCCAACTTCGATTCCGCTGACCAGGTTCAGTCCTTCGATAAAGACTTTGCGGGAATCCAGCCGACCGTCGCCGGTCGTGTCTTCCAGAATGGTAATCTTGTCCTGCCCTTCGCCAGTTGGCGCGCGACGCGGATACGTATGCGCCTCGGCCACCCATAGCCGGCCTCGATGATCGATCGCAAAGCCGATCGGTTGATGCACGTCGGGTTCGCCGGCGGCCAACTGAACCTGAAATCCCTCGGGGACCGTCATGTGGCGTGCTGCTTCCTCAGGCGATAGCCCTTCCGCCAGCGCTTTGCGGGCGGAAGGCTGTGACGCACGCCACTCCGCTTCGGAGACCTGCTTGCGGCGGTGGAGCAACACGTGCGAGCCCTTCATGCCACCGACGACCACGTCCAGCAGATCGTCGCCGTTGACATCGGCCACCACAACTTGCCGGCCGACGCCCGCTTCGCTGTCAATCTTGTGAGGCACCCAGTCCACACCGTCAGCGCCACGGACCAGCTTGAACCAGTAGACGACGGCGCCGGCGTCCCACATCGGACTCTGCCGATGATGCGACCAATAGGTCTTGCCTGTCACGATATCCTTAAGACCGTCGCCGTCCATGTCCGCCAGAGCCACGGTGTGCAATTCGGAGAACACTGTTCCAAACGCGTTATCTTCCGGCTTACTTCCCATGATCAGGTGCGGCACGAATGCAATCTGGTTTCCGTCGCGAACCTGCTCATGCCAGGCAAGTCCGAACGCATGCGCATTGAGGCTGGTGATGACATCCTGATCACCGTCGCCGTCAACGTCGTAGGCATACATCTCTGCGCCACCCGCCTGGGCAAACGGTGCTGCGTGAAACTCCCACAAGCCGGTTGAACCTGTTTCGACCTTCTTCACATCGTCCGGCTGGCGGTACCAGCCGTTTTGAGCAATCACGTCGAAGCGCTGATCACCGTCAATGTCCCCGACCCCCAGACCGTGCCCGAATCGTTTGGCCGTAACCTGCCCCGAAATGGCATGAAAAGTCCACGGCTGCCACGGCGCGTCCCAATTGACGGTTGCATAGCCAAAGGCGCCATCACGGGAGCAGACCAGTTCCGGGCGAGCGTCACCAACAAGGTTGGTAAACTGGGGTGATTCGTTGGAGACCCAATCAAAGACCTGGTGTTTCTTCCAGTGCGCATCAAAGCCGGCGCCGCCTGGATTTTGATACACATACGCTGGCGTGCCAGGAAAGCCAACCGCTAAGACGTCGTTCCAGCCGTCCTGGTCGATGTCATAGATCCACGAGAAAAAGCTATCCGCATACGCTTCGCGCGGCTGTGCCTTGACCGGATAGATCTCAAATTTCTCTTGAAAGGTTGGACCGGCAAACCAGTAGGGCCCGTGAACAACGTCCGCCACGCCGTCGCCGTTGATGTCTCCTGTATTGGCGCCTTCAGAGTAATACGTGTCCGTGAGCTGAACGCGTTCAAATGGATGCAAGTAAAAGGACTCTTCCGCAGCGGCCGCCGCGCTCACAGCGGTAACCGCCACCAACCATATTGCCATCCCATGCCGCAGGTCATTCAACTTCACGTTGCACCTCTTGTTCTTGCTGCGTCTGGTCCCCGGCCGACGTGTCTGGCTGGAACCAGCGATTCAATGGCTGGAAGATTGGGGAACCCCGAAGGTGTCGAGTTATCAGGCTCAGCGATCCGATCAGGGGCGTCCGCCGGGCGGGCCGGCTGGAGACCGCCAAGCGGCTGCAAGGCAACGAAGTGCACGACATCATCGCGATCGAGCTAAAACAATTCGCTAATCGGTTGCCCACCCTCGGCTACGATGGGAATCGGACGGCCGGTCGAGTTGATCCAATGGGAATTCAGATCAATTCCTAGATGGCGAAACGTCGTGGCGGCCAGATCTTGCGGGCGAACGGGCCGTGCTGCAATCGCGCCGCCACGCGAATCCGTTGCGCCGATCACCTGACCGTGCCGCAATCCGCCGCCAGCGAGCACCATCGACATCACATTGGTCCAATGATCGCGCCCCGCCTCCTTATTAATCACCGGCGATCGCCCAAATTCACCCATCATCATCACAAGCGTGCTGTCCAGCAGTCCCCGTTGCTCGAGGTCGTTAACCAAAGCGAAGAGTGTTCGGTCGACACGCGGAAGTAGTGGAGTCAAGCCCTTCTCGATTCCGCCCCAGCGGACGTTGTCGCCATGATGATCAAAATATCCCCACGCACCGCTCACCAACACGAAGGAACTTCCCGCTTCGACCAGGCGCCGTGCGAGCAAGGCCTTCTCGCCAATGCTTTCCCGACCATACGCCTCACGGGTCGCGGCTGATTCTTCCTCGACGTTGAACGCCTGTTGAACCTTACCCGACAGGACCATCTCATACGCT
>JAUIHJ010000829.1 GCA_030432015.1 bacterium | reverse complement strand
GAGCGCGGCACACGAGCTGTCGCCGAGTGGCTCGTCGAGCGCGCCAATCATCTGCGAGAAAAGCTCGGCCGGATCCTGCGGATAATATTCCGAATGCAGGGTCAGGCCCGTATTCGCCGCAACCTGCGCGGCAAACGGGGTTTCGTCGGATGCGTGCCCCCGGTGGCCGATCGAGAAGGCGGGCATGCCCGCATTGCGGAGGTGGCTCGCGAGGAGGCTCGAGTCAATGCCACCGCTCAGACAGAGGCCGTCACGACGCTCGCTGCTCCGACGCTTCGCCACCGCATTGGCGAGAAGGTCATTGACGCGCGCGGTTGTTGCGGCCATCGTGGCCGGTCGTTGCGGCGCGCCGTCCAAGGGCAGGTCCCACCAACGTACCAACCGCAGTTGTCCGTCGCGGAGCTGCGCCCAGTGTCCACCTGGTAGCTTCTGGATCTGGCGATAGATCGTGTGTGGGGCCGCGATGAATTTGCTGGCCAGGTACATCTCAATCGCGGCCGGATCGACGTTAACATCCAGGTCACCACGACCGAGCAGGGCGGTGACGGTTGAACCAAACAGCAGCCGCCGCTCGTCCAGCGAGTAGAAAAGCGGCTTGATGCCAAAGCGATCACGGGCCAGAAAAAGCTCGCTTCGCCAAGCGTCCCAGATTGCAACGGCGAACATCCCATTGAGCCGTTGGAGCGCCGCGGGGCCCCATTCCGCGAACGCCTGCAAGACGACTTCGGTATCCCCGCGTGTTCGAAACACCCGGCCGCGACCGACCAACGTGTCACGCAGCAAAGCGACATCATAACATTCGCCGTTGTAAACGATCGTGTACCGACCGTCGGGCGTGGACATCGGCTGCTGACCTGCGGGCACGTCGTCGATCGCGAGTCGACAGGCACCCAGCGCAGCGGTCGCGTCGCAATAGTAGCCGACGTCGTCCGGTCCACGCTGGCGCATGGCCGCAACCATGCGTTCGACCAGCCGTTGGCGAGTTTCAGGTTCTGCGTTGGCACTGGGGCGAAGCAGGACTTCACCCGCGATTCCGCACATTGGTATTCTCTCTCTTCTTGTTCCGCGTTGCTTTCGCGTGAAATGATCTCCAGACGACTCGTGTCAGATCGAGGGATGCAGTATCTGCCCGACGTCCAGCACTGCTGGTTCCTGGCCACGGACATCGATTACCACTGGCTCTGGAACGCGAGCCGGAATGCGGGCCGGGACAGGCGAGCCGTGTCGGGCGGCCAACAGCATGCCTTCGAGCCGTTTGGCGCTCGAGGTCCAGCCGAGGGTCCGCGCGAAACGCAGGGAGGCGTGGCCCAGCGCGCGCCGCTGACCGGAATTGTCAGCGAGCTGCTGGATGGCCTCGGTTAGCGCTGCGGCATCGTCGCGTGGTGTGATGATTCCGCACCCCGCCTGACGAACGACATCATGGCATCCATTGGCGTTGGTCACGATTGGCAGACCGGCCGCGATCGCTTCCAGGACCGCATGCGACATGCCTTCGGCACGAGAAGGTGTCACGTAGACATCATGACACTGCAGCAGGTCCAGGATTTCCTCACGCCGCAGGTAGCCGGTGAAGCGGACGCGTTCGGCGAGCGAATGGTCCGCGACAAGTTTCTGCAAACGGGCCGCCTGGGGGCCCTCCCCGACGACCGTCAAACGGGCTCGAACATTTCGACTGGCAAGTTCGCGCATCGTCCCCAGGAGCCAGTCGACCCTCTTGCGGCGAACCAACTGCCCGACAGTTATCAAACGCAACTCCTCGTCCAGCGAGCTGGCGGGGTGTTCGGCGACTTGTCCCGCCGTGATGGCGTTGGGGAGCAACTGGATCTTGTCCGCGAGGGCGGGGTTCCAGCGGAGCAACAGATCAGCCAGGTGCTGATTGTTTGGCGCGATAAAGTCCGCGTGTCGCAAGGTATAACGGATCACGGGATCTGCCAGGCAACGGTAGAGGCCGCCCAGTCGTTCGCTGGAGAAGCCGGGCACATCCGACCCTCGCAGTGAGACAACAATTGGAAGGCCCAGCGCCCGGGCGCTTCGTACGGCAAAGAACCCGGCCGGCACGGCGAAAAAGGCAATGACTCCGTCGGCGCGAAATTCTCGAATGTGTGTCGTCAATTGTCGTGCCGCGGTGAGGCAAAAACTCAACAGCTCGGTGGGGCGTGGTGCAAAACGGGAACGTCGAAGCGATGCCAGTCGCACGACGCGCAGTCTCCCCTGCGTTTCCTCGCGTGGGCAATTGGGCCCGGACGACGTCAGCACGAGGACGTCGTTTCCTTCGGCGATCAGGGCGTTTGCCAGCTGTAGTGTGGCGGTTGCCGCGCCGCCACCCAAGGGCGGATACCCGTGGTTGACCAGGACAATTCGCATAATCGGATCGAGCTCATCGCTGAAGTGTTGAAATCACAACCAGACGCGACATCATCAAATGCAATGGACATGCCAAGCCAACAAAGCAACCCTATGTCACTCTCACGCACGCGTTTTGAATTTGCGGTTTTGCGACCCGCATTGGTGGCTTGTAACTCGACGCGTCATTCTTGAAGCTGCACCCCAGGCTCTTGGCTGTCGCCGCGGCGCAGCGCATCGGCGCGGTTTCAAAACTTGTGCGTCGGGTTACCTGAAAAACGCCTCGTTGAAGCTGGCTCGCCAGGCGTCGCGGTGCTCCATGACCGGGACACCACCCCACGCGGTCCCGTCCGCTCGCTGTGATTTGCTCGCCCGGCCCCGGCTCGATGCACCGGATGAATTGCCTATTCGGTACAACCGGAATGCCACCGCTGCCATCCGATCCGTGACCCTTGGCAAAACCGTTTTCCGTGCGTCGTCCAGCCGTAAAATTCCTCGTGCGCGGGCAGTCAGGCTAGCACCGACGCGCCGCTGGCACGGTCGCTCCAAGAGTTCCGGAAATGACGGTTCTAATTGCAAGGTAATCAGGAAGGGCAACCAGCCTCGAACTGGCGCGGCCGCAGGCAAGTTGCCGATCTTATTCCCACGACAGACACTCCGCTCTTTATGGA
>JAUIHJ010000828.1 GCA_030432015.1 bacterium | reverse complement strand
TTGTGATTCATCCGGGCGACGATCAGGCCTTGTTGTCGGTGTCGGTCCACGGATCGGAGACGCAGCTGGTCAGAGACCAACCGATTGCCTTGAACGGTTGGAATGCCGCCACGCAATCACATCAGCCGCTGACGTTTGACTGCCGCCCGGGAACCCAGGCCGTCGTCGACGACGTGAGGTTGGTGGCCGGCGAGCAGACCCTGGCATGGGACTTCGAGGCGCCCCGCTTTACCGATGGCGAAGATGTCGATGGGATTGACGGCTGGCTCACTCATCCACTTTCGGTCGCCCCGGCAACATCGATGATCACGATGATTGCAGGCTGCGAATCGGCGCGGGGAGCTTACGCGAAGTTGCAGCAAGCCAAGGCCGCGTTACGCTCAGCCTCACTGCGCATCACGGCCGCGACCGCGGTGCTTGAGGCGCGCCGCCTGAAACGTGACAGCGTCGCTGCGACCATTGGCGCCGACAACGCCCAGCGAGACCGTGCACCGTTGCATGTGTGCGAGGCAACGGCACGCGCTGCCTATGCCAAGCAACGCGAGGCGGAAATTGCGGATGCGGCAGCTCGAATTCACCAGGCCGAACTCGAACACCAGCAGGCCGGCAACCTACCCGACACGGAGAAGGACAAAGCCAAACGCCTGGCCGCCGCCGCCAAGACCTTGTCCCAAGCCAGAAAGGACCACACGTCAGCCGTCGCCAGGCAGGCCGCCGCTCCCGTATCAACCGATTACGCGAAGCTCAGCCCGACAACGGCGCGGCAAAGCACCGGTCGGCGCGCCGCGTTGGCTCATTGGATCACCGACCGGCAAAATCCGCTCACGCCACGCGTGGCCATCAACCACATGTGGTTGCGCCATTTTCACGCACCGCTGGTGGAAAGTGTGTTTGACTTTGGGCGCAATGGAAAATCTCCGTCGCATCCGCAGCTGCTGGATTGGCTGGCGGTCGAATTCGTGGAGAATGCGTGGAGCATGAAACATATTCACCGGCTGATTGTCAGCAGCCGCGCTTACCGGATGAGTTCGGCGGATTCGTTGCCGAAGAATATCCTGCGGGACAAAGACAATCGTCTGTTATGGCGAATGAACCAGGGGCGGATGGAGGCCGAAGTCGTGCGCGACAGCGTAATCTTCATCGCCGGAAATCTCGACGCGACCCTTGGTGGTCCGGTCTTACCCAACACCCAAGCCACGACGACGAACCGCCGTACGCTGTACTACGAAGTTTACCCGGAAGATGGTGGCAGTGACCCGCTGGCCAATATCTTTGATGCCCCGGATCCCATCGAGTGTTTTCGGAGAACCAGCACGATTGTTCCACAGCAGGCATTGGCGTTAAGCAACAGTGCCATCATGCATCGTTGCAGTCACCAGACGGTCAAGCAGATTTCACGCCGTGCGGGAACGAGTGACCGCGAGTTCGTGGTCGCATCATTCGTCACGGTACTTGCGCGTCCCCCCTCGGATCGCGAGGTTGCCGCGGCCGAGCGTTACCTGGCAAAACAACGCCTGCTTGTGAAGGACGAGAGCCGCGTTCGCGAAGGCTTGGTCCGAGCCCTGTTTAATCACAATGACTTTGTCACCATCCGTTAACGGGTAGGTCGTACGATGCATCGCCGTGACTTTCTTGCAGACTTTGGCATGGGTTTCACCGGATTGGCCATGGGCGCCATGCTCGCCGGCGACGAGGTGGGACAGGCCGCGGAATTACCCAGCGGCGCACCGCATTTCCAACCGCGCGCGAAGTCCATTATTTGGGTCTTCCTATCGGGGGGCTACAGCCATCTTGAGACGTTCGACCCCAAGCCGGCATTAAACCAATACGCCGGTAAGACTCTGGCGGAAACGCCATTCCCCAACCCGGTCGATTCGCCCTTGCACCGCAAACGTTTTCGGAGCGTGGCCGCCGAAGAAATCAACGTGCGCGACGTCTATCCGAAGATCTATCCGTTGCAAGTTGGTTTTGCGCCGCGGGGCGAAAGTGGCATCGAAATCACCGACTGGTGGCCGCATCTTTCCGAGTGCGTCGATTGGATCAGCTTTGTCCGCAACATGTGGACGACCGACAACGATCACGCGGCCGAGAATCAAATGCACACGGGGCGTCATCGCCTGGACGAGACGCAACCCAGCATCGGTGCCTGGGCCCATTACGGCCTGGGGGCGATCAACGAGAATCTCCCACGTTTTCTGGTACTCGGTGGCCCCACACGGTCGAACACGCGGGCGTCCATCGATTCGTATTACCTGGGCCCGCAGCACGCCGGTGTTCCCTTGAAACTCGACCCGAAAAACCCACTCCGGTTCGGCTCGCGTCAAAGTACGCAGACGGCCGAGCAACAGGCCAACGAATTTGAACTCGTCCAGGAACTCAACCGGATTGCCGCGGAGGAAAATCCTCGCGATCAGCAACTCCAGGCCAGGATCAAGTCCTACGAGTTGGCCTACCGCATGCAGACCGCTGTGCCCGAAGCCGCGAATCTCGCGCACGAGACCGCCGAAGTGAATCGACTCTACGGCCTCGATGACGAGGCCACGAAGGTCGCGGGCAAGCGGCTGCTGGCAGCGCGACGGTTAGTCGAACGTGGTGTGCGATTCGTGCAGGTGTTTCCATCGGCTTACGGCACCTGGGATTCGCATCAAAAACTTAAGGAAAACCACAGCAAGATGTGCAAGTCGATCGACAAGCCAATCGCCGGGTTGTTGAAAGACCTGAAACGCCGTGGGCTGATGAATGACGTGACCGTGGTCTTCTGCACCGAGTTTGGACGTACCCCGGGGCTCGAAGAACGTTCCGGCGGGACCACCGGTCGCGACCATCATCCCAACGGTTTCACTGTCTGGCTGGCAGGAGCCGGGGTGAAGCAGGGCCACGTTCACGGGGCGACCGATGAACTGGGATACCACGCCCTGGAGCAGGGGCACTACGTCACCGATCTGCACGCGACCGTGTTGCATCTGGTGGGGCTGAATCCTCAACAACTGGAAATCCCGGGCCGCAAGCGGCTCGACATC
>JAUIHJ010000074.1 GCA_030432015.1 bacterium | reverse complement strand
GCTTCCCAGATCGCCGAAGACCCGGTCGTTGCCGGCGCCGCCGTCCACCAGGTCGTCACCTTGTCCACCGCGAACCTGATCGTCGCCGTCATCACCATGGACGCGGTCGTTGCCCGCGTTGCCCTGTACCACGTCGTTTCCCAGGTCTCCCCGCAACTCGTCATTACCATCGCCACCTTCGAGCAGGTCGTCGTCCTGACCGCCGCGAAGCGTGTCCTCGCCCGGTCCGCCAACGATCCGATCGTTGCCCTCGTTGCCTTGAAGTAGGTCGTTTCCTTCGTGCCCGTGGAGCGTGTCGTTCCCTTGGCGCCCAAACAGCGTGTCGTTGCCAGGGCCGCCGTTGAGCGTGTCGTTGCCGCTACGATCGATCGAGGCATTGCCGACAAAATGCCCTGCGGTGAGGCGCGACGGCGCATAGCCTTTCAGAATTACCCGTTGATTGAAAGGCGCGACAATATGCGTGTCAGCACCACTCGCCAGAATCGACAACGACTGAAAGTCGATGATGCCAGGAATTGCGGACAAGTCGATGCGGTTCGCCCCATTCCAGAAGTCGTTGATGCTGTCGGAAGACCCCGGGTCATGGATAAACACAAAACGGTCGCTACCCGAACCGCCACTCAGCAGGTCGTTGCCTCGATCGCCATAGATCGTATCATTGCCGGCGTCGCCGAACAGTCGGTCCGAGTCGGCGCCGCCTCTCAAGACGTCGTTGCCGGCGCCGCCGTAGAGCTTGTCGTTGCCGGCGTTGCCTTGGAGAAAATCATTTCCGAGGTCGCCGCGCAATTTGTCGTTGCCGTATTCGCCAAAGAGGCGATCATGATCTCTGCCGCCGCGGAGGTAGTCATTGCCGTCTCCGCCGTACAGTCGATCGTTACCCTTATTGCCTTGGAGGTAGTCGTTTCCACCACGACCGTAAACGACGTCGTTGCCACCCAACGCTGAAATCGAATCGGCGGCGTTTGTTCCCTTTAGAAAGTCCGGACCGTCGCTTGCCAGGAGAAGTCGCGATTCGAGTGACTCGAAGAACATTCGTCGTCGTGCTCTGTGCTTGAGCTGGGTGATTTCAGCATTTCTTCGGGAACGTGCATTGGCCAACATGAATCAGGCTCCGATGGTTGATACAATTGCGAAAGACTGAAAACGCTCAGACGATGGCTGCAGCGAAGGGTTTGGCCTTCGTCGGCCATCTGCATTCAAAGGTGAGATCGCGCCGTTCACACCGTACAGAGCGCTCACAGAATTCTCAGTTCATACTCGGGCGACTCGACTTTTCCTCAGCATGCGTGTTGCCAGCGAACGCCCCATAAGTGCACAGGCATTGATAACGAGGAGTGCAATGGATCAGCCCGATCAGTCGGTAACGGGTTTGCTGCAACAAATCGCCTCGGGGGAATCAGCGGCGGGGAGCCGTCTGTTCGAGCTCGTGTATGAGGAATTGGAGACGATGGCGCATGGCTATATCGTCAAGGAGCGCCGCCGAGACCACACATGGCAGACAGGCGACTTGGTCAATGAGACGTTTCTGCGGATGACGCGAGGAAATGAGCTCTTGACGCCCACAAATCGACGCTACTTCTTCTTTGCGGCGGGCCGGGCCATGCGACAATTGCTGATCGAGCACCACCGCCAGCGGAATTCTCAGAAGTCTGGCGGGGGAGCCGAGCACGAAGTGCTGGATGATGTGCTGAAGCACATCCAGGCGACGCAATCAGGAGACTTCGAAGATTTATATGAGGTGTTGCAACGATTTGTACACCTGCATCCACGGGAGGCGGAGCTGATCGAATTGCGATTCTTCGCCGGAATGACGAATCCTGAGATTGCGGAGGTCACGGAGATGTCGCTTTCGAGCGTCGAAAAGCGAATCCGGTTTGCCAAGGCTTGGATCGGCGAACAACTAAAGTCCGGAGAAACTCAGTGAGTTCGCAATTCGAAGAGGTTGTCAAGGAACTGTTTCTCGAATCGCTCGACGTCCCCGCAGCCGAGCGACCCGAGTGGCTTGCCGTGCGCTGCGGCGGCGATGCGGCGGTACGCGACGCAGTCTTGAGAATGCTGAAGCGCGACCAATCGCCCGAGGGAAAGAAGTTTCTGGAGGCAATCCCACACAGTATCAAGGAACAGTTTCCCGCCATCGTGACAGACCACTTGATTGGGCAAACGGTCGAAGCGTATTGTGTGCAAGATGTGATTGGCCGTGGGGGGTATGGGACGGTTTATCGAGCGGTGCGGACGGACGACTTTCAACAGCAGGTGGCCATTAAGTTCCTCCACAGCGAACGAGACACACCCGACGCGCGGCGGCGGTTCTTTGAAGAACGTCAGTTCCTGGCAAGTCTGAATCATCCCTACATCGTACGACTCTTCAGCGGCGGGAGCTTCGCCACCGATGAAGGCGAGGGGGCCCGCATCCAGCGGCCCTACCTGATTATGGAATACGTCGAGGGCACGCCGCTCGACGGCTATTGCGCCGACCGCCGACTCGACGTCTACCAGCGACTCCGCCTGTTTCAAAAGGTCTGTCAAGGCGTGCACCACACGCACACTTGCGGGCTAATTCACCGGGACCTGAAACCGGGAAACGTCCTCGTCGTCAACGACGAGAAGACGCGCGAGGCGATACCAAAGGTGCTCGACTTTGGCATTGCGCAGCCGCTTAACCCACTCGTCGGCCTGCAATCAACCGAACCGGGCACCGGGCGAAACCGTCTGTTGACCTACCGCTACGCGAGTCCAGAACAAGTTGGCGGTAAGCCGTGCACGGTCTACAGCGACGTCTACTCGCTGGGAGTAATGCTCTACGAATTGCTGGCGGGATGTCATCCAACCAATGAACATGCAGACTCGCCGCGGGAGTTCGAGGCTCGGATTTGCGAATACGAGCCGTCGACGCCCAGTGCCGCCGCCGCGCGAGAAAGTAGCCGAGAAACGGAAAGCGATGCTGACGAATCGCCATCGACCAACCCGGACCGTGACGGCCACGGACGGGCAAGGCGATCGCTCGGTATTGCGGCGGAAACGCGTCTGCTTCGAGGAGACGTCGATGCGATCGTAATGAAAGCGCTGCAAAAATCACCTCACGAGCGTTACGCTTCGGTTAGCGAGATGGTCGCCGACATCGAGCGCTATTTCCAGAGAATGCCAGTGATCGCCCGCGAGGGAGGCGCGGGATACTTGCTGAAGAAGTTCGTCCTTCGACATCGGGCTGTTGTGGCCTCGGCAGCGGTCGCGTTATTGGCCGTTGTGCTCGGCGGACTGGGGGCGACGTGGGGAATGTTCAATGCCCAACAGTCAGAGAAACGCGCCGTGGCAGCCGCGGGCCAAGCCAAGGCCAATGCGGATCGAGCGGAACGTCACGCTGCGGAGACCGCTGGCCAAATGCACGTAAACCTGGAACTGGTGCGGATGACACTCTCGAATGTCGATCGCAAATTGGAACATGTCCCAGGCGCCCAGGAGATTCGCGCCGAGGTGCTACAGGGCCTCCCCGAGCAGCTCGATATAATCGCTCGCAGCTTGCAAGATAGTCGCCTTGCCCGCCGCGAACTGGCGCTGGTCCGGATGCAATTGGGAAGTATGTACTTGCGGAGTGGCACCGGTGCGCAAGACTCGGCAACCCAGAAGGGGAAGGGGGAGTTTACAACCGCCTACAAGATTCTTGAAGACCTCAACCACAAGGATACCCGAGACCGCCAAACTCACGTTGACCTGGCGAGCGTGATGCTCAATTTGGGCGATGCAGAAGAGAAGTTAGGGCAATTTGAGGAGGCGAGGAATTGGTATCAGTCGAGCATGCGCATCCGCGAGATGCTGCGCCCCGACTCGCCCGACAACCGAGATCTGCACGCGGGACTCAGTGCGTGTTACGATCGAATGGGAAACGTGTCGCTGCGTCTGGGTGATACCGATACGGCACACCAGTGGTATTTGAAAAGTGTGGGACTGCTGGCCTCGGACACAAAACTGTTGGAGAGCCGCACGCAACAACGCAGCCTGATCGTCGCCTACACGAAACTTGGCGATGTGACCAGGCAACGCAAAGATGCAAGTCACGCCGAAGCCAAACAGTGGTACGATAAAGCCGTGAAACTGGCTGAAGCGTTACGTGGAGACGCGGAAGACGCGATCGCGCTTTACGCGCTGGCGGCCGTCATCTCCCGCCTAGGAGACGATCACCTCGCCAACCGCGAGTTCGAAGCGGCCAGCAGTTCCTTCGAAACGGTGTATCGAATCGCGAAACGTCTACATCTGATCGCCCCGAATGATGCGCAGTACCGGCGTAATCTTGCGCTCGTGCATCGCAAGTTGGCACACGTGGCAATTGAGTCAAAAGACGTTGAGAAGGCCCTCACGCACGACCGCGAAAGCCTCAAGCTGGTTGAATCCCTCAGGACGGCCGATCCGAAACGCGTGCAATATCAACGCGATCATGCCAAGGTGCTTAGCGGGTTGGGGATTGCGCTGGCAAAGAAGGGAGAATTGACCGATGCGCTGACGACTCATGAGAAGGCGTTGTCGGTTCGTGAGACGATCGCCGCAAACCACCCGTACGGATTCCCAGATCAACGAGAATTGGGAGTGGCTCAGGCAAATTGCGCGGAGACGTTACACTTGATGCGAAAGTTGAAAGGGGCGGAGAAGAGCTTCGCTCGGGCGATTGAGATTCTTGAATCGCTCTGCGACTCGGACCCAGGTAACGCAGGCTATCATCTCGTACTCTCGACGTGCCTGCAAAAGGCGGCGGGTGTGCAATTGGACCAATACCGCCACGAGGCGACGCGCGACATGTTGACCGCATCCGTTAATCACCTGAAGGTGGCCCGGGCGACCATTTCGCAGGAGGAGTTGCAGCGGCGAATTGCAAAATTGCTGGGAGGGCTGCAATTCTGCAAGGCATTGGACGAGGCGATTGAAGACCCCGAAGTCGCGACGCGCCAGAAGGTGTTCCCGGCCGCACACTTACTCGGCTTTCGCTCGATAATATTGGGGCAGCGAGGAGATTTCGAGGCGGCTGCAGACGCCGCGGAAAGAATTGCGGCGCTCGACCCCCAAACGGCGGAAAACCTCTACAACTCGGCCTGCCTCCATGCACGGCTGCTGCATATGGAATTGCCGGAGGAATCGCAGGATGCTCAGTCGTTGGGCATTGCCGCAAGCGTCAGGGAACAATCTCGGAAGCGAGCGCTGGAACTGCTTCAAGGCGCGAATGCGCTGGGCATGTTCGACGACCCCGCCAAGGCGGTCCTCTTGCATGACGACGAAGACCTGCGGTCACTTCGCGAAAACGAAGCGTTCCAGAGCCTTGTAGATTCTGCGTCCCAGGCAACTTCCACGAACGCTAAGCCCTGACCCCTTTGCGCCCGAACGGGGCCGCAAGAACCTCGACCTTCCAGAACGCCATCCCAAATAGCGCCACCTCTAATAGTGAATCAGGCTAAACGCCTCGTGAGGCGCGATCCGTTCTTCGCCTTTGAGGAAGTCCAGGCAGATCAGGAACGCGCAGCCAACCACTTCGGCACCGGTGTTTTCGAGCAGTTGGCAGCAGGCTTCCACCGTTCCACCGGTTGCCAGCAGGTCGTCGACCACCAACACACGCTGACCATCGGAAACGCCGTCGATGTGCATTTCCAAAGTGTCGGTCCCGTATTCCAATTCATAATGAAAAGCGTGCGTTTCAAACGGCAGTTTGCCCGGCTTGCGGACCGGCACGAAACTCGCATTCAATTCCAACGCGAGCGGGGCTGCGAAAATGAACCCCCGCGCCTCAGCCGCCACAATCGCGTCGATCTCGTGATCGCGAAACTGATCGGCCATCCGTCGAATCACTTCCCGAAACGCTTCCGGCGAAGCTAGCAGCGGCGTGATGTCCTTGAACAAGATGCCGGGCTTTGGGAAGTCTGGGATATCTCGGATGAATTTGGTCAGGTCCAATTGGGTGGCGTTTGACATGTGGGGTCCTTCACAACGAACGAGGAGGCGATTGCGGACAAACGCCGCTCCGAAATCTTCCCATCTGGAGATACTGAGATCAAGACGCCTGAAACGAGCCTAACGGACGTGCCTTTTGGCTGCGCAACGCCCAGTGCTGATTGGGGTCGGCGCGCGAAGACACACCGTGCTGGCACGGTGTGTCGGCAGAGATGCGTGTCATTAAGATGCCGCAGCAGGCCCGCCCGTGACCACCTGAAACGAGGGCCAGGGAGGCGCTGCGAGTGCCGCCGACAGGGTCGGACTGCCCCAATTTTTGCGCAGCCCAGCCCAGTCTATCCAGCGCTCGCGGATTACTTACCTTGTGCTGCCTGATCGGCATCAAAGGCCTTCATCGCAGCGGACTCGTGCGCCAGTTTGTTTTCCGAGCCCGGTGCAAAGTACTGCACATCATCGGTGAGGTAGTACGGACTGGGGAGTGTTTGGCCGGCGATATGGGATTGGCACCCGGTTGCACTAAGTGCCACCAGGCCTACGCCGAGACAAACCGCCTTCGTCCAGTGCATTGAGTTGTTGGCATTCATCGTTCTGGTCTCTCGATAAAATCGGCTTAATCGTTACAACTTATCGGTCGCCAAATTCAAGCAGCTTAACGGAAAGCAGGAAAATTCTGTGTTATCCGAAATGTGCTCGGCGCGACCTTCAGTTTCTCGCCCATTTTGCCACCGTGGGGTATTATGAGAGAGCGTGGGTGACGTATTTACATGATCCAACGACGCGTCGTGTCCAGCCGCCAACGCGTGTTGACGGCCGATCTCTGCATGCAGCGAAGCCGGCGGCGTTGGGCTCGAAATCGATCGGCGAACCGTACCGGTCCCGCGGTCTTCCCGCGTGCGTCACCGAACACCAACGGAGATGGTTGAATGAACTGCAATCGCGGACGCGTGCTTCACATCTGGCTGACCGGCGCGGTGCTAGGGGCTGCGTTGTTGATGCCAGGCAGCGCCTCGGCCCAATTTGGCGCCGGAGTCCCCTCGCGCGAATATCCCGGCCTGGATTATTACCAGGCTCTGGATGAATATCGCGACGGCGATTTCCGATCGGCGCTGCGCGACTTCCAATTGGCGGGCAAGTCCGGCATTCGCACGACGGAGGGTCGCTGGGTCGATTCGATCTGTTATCACACGATGGTGGGCGAATGCTTGTTTCAGCTGGGTGATTTGGCCACGGCACTGGAACAATATACCCAGGCGCTGAATTTATTGATCGCCCACCGTCATTGGATGCTCCGGGTTGATTTTCCCGCCCTGAGCCCCGACAACCGCGGTGGCCGTCGCCCCGTGACCTGGGGGGCGAGTGGGCGAGCGACCGGCCTGGGACGATTTCCGGTTCGCTACCCGATCCTGCAGGGACGTCCCGACAACGAACGGGTGATTCAGCAGGGTGGCGTCGTGGCGCTGCCCGAGTATCACATGATCAACGCGCACGAAATTGCGAGGTGTAGCGCCGTTGCGATTCGGCGGCGTCATCAAATCATGGGCCTTGCCTGCCCGCACGATCCACTGACGACGCAGGTACTCCAAGCGTTGTCGGTTCGCCCTGCACCGCCAAACCACTGGTCGCAAGCGTGGGTCAGCGTTCAATTGGGGATGGCCTACGCGGCCGCCGGCAAGGGAGATACGGCGATCGGCGAGTTGACGCGAGGAATCCAAGTCGGTGAAGCCTTTGATCATCCGCTGACTCCGGTCACCCTGCTGCAGCTTGGACAGCTTTCGTTTCAACAGGAGCAATTTGCCAAGGCGGCCACGTACTTCTTCGAGGCCACCATAAGCGGCGCGGTGTTCGAGCAATTCGAAGTCATGGAGGAGGCATTTCGCGGTGGCTTGCTGACGCACATCGTCACTGGTCAACAGGGCCTTTACCCCCCCTTGGCCAGTGCCACCGACTGGGCCCTTCGCGAGTCGCGGTGGTTGGAAGTGTCCCTGCTTGTGGCCGGCGCGCAGAATTCCGCCGAGGTCAACGAATCGGCCGCCGCCGTGGCGCTTGCCGAACAAGCGCGCCGTCGATCCGCCCGGAGCGAGATCCTGCTGGGAGCCGTCGGTGCACGCATGCAATACGTCAACGCCTTGGTCAACTATCAGGCAGGCAATCTGAAAGCGGGAGACACCGCCTTTAGCTCGCTCATGGCGTATCAAACAAAATCATCCTTTCGATTATTCGAGATTGGCCTGGTGGATCGGCTCTATACCAGCGGCGTGGTGACCGATCGGGTTGCGGATGGCCTGTACCAGTCCGCCTTGCGCGAACCGAGTGCCTCCGATTGGGCCGTCGATCCGGTGGAAACGCTCTCGGTTGTGCTGACCCCGCATCTGCCCGCCTTGGAGCACTGGTTTGAAGCGACCCTGGAGAGGAAAGAGCCCGAGCGAGCCATTGAAATTGCCGATCGAATTCGGCGGCATCGGTTCTACACGACGTTGCCGATGGGGGGACGTCTGCTGGCGCTGAGGTGGGTCCTGGAAGCACCTGCCGAGTCGATCAGCGCGGAAGCCAGATTACAACGCCAGGATTTGCTGGCCAGCTATCCAAATTACGCCGCCCTGTCGAAGCAAGCGGCTGCGATCAAACAAGTTCTCAAGGCTGGCCCGCTGGTTCCGGCGGATGACGACGCACAGCGAGCCCAAACCAAAGCCCTGGCTGATCTCTCGGCGACCAGCATCGCGCGTGAGATGCTGCTGAGAGAAATGGCACTCCGCCGTTCACCGTCGGACTTCGTTTTCCCCCCGGTCTTGAATTTCAAGAAACTACAGGCGGAACTACCAGAGGGGCAATTGGTCCTTTCATTCCTGATGACGTCGCGCGGCGCCTACGCCTTCCTGTTTGGCAAATCGAATTATTCGACTTGGAAATTGGAGGCACCGGAAAAGGTGCGTGCTCAGGCGGCCGTATTGCTACGCTCGATGGGACACCTGGAAGGCAATCAAGCGATTGAACTTCAGAAATTTGCCGATCCAGCCTGGCAAGGAATCGCGCAGGAAGTCTTGAAACGCCTTTCCAACAACGCCAATGCCAGCGTCTGGGACAAGTTCGACGAACTTGTTGTCGTGCCGGATGGCCCACTGTGGTACGTGCCGTTTGAAGCGTTGCAGGTCGCCGAGGGCTCGACGACGGCACCGCTCATCTCGCGCGTTCGGATCCGCTACGTACCGACCGTCGCCCTGTCGCTGCCAGACGCCAGACGCTCGAGCCCGATTGCGGAAACGGCGGTGGTTGCGGGAGCCCTGTTCCCGCGGGCGCTCCCCGAAACCTCCGACATGGCCGTGGCCGATTTGAAATTGGGTTTGCCCCGCGTCACACGCCTGGTGGATCCACTACCCGCCCCGTCGAACCTGTATGCCGTCCTGTGTGACCGCGTGGTGGTCCTGTCAGACATGGTCGATCGATCACGCGGTCCGTATGACTGGTCGCCGTTGCAGATTGATCGCGGCAAACCGGGCGGAACGCTGGACAGTTGGATGGCGTTGCCATGGGGATCGCCCCAGCAAGTCGTCATGCCTGGGTTCCATACCGCTGCCGAAGACGGCCTCAAGCGGCGGACCAATGGGGACGAAGTGTTCCTGGCGGTGACCGGGATGATGGCAACCGGCACGCGAACGATCCTGCTCAGTCGTTGGAGGACAGGAGGACAATCGAGCTACGATCTCGTCCGGGAATTCACCCAGGAACTGCCCTACAGCGTTGCCGCCGATGCTTGGCAACGCAGCGTTCAATTGGTGCGGGCCGGTGAATTGGACTTGGTTCGAGAACCTCGTGTTAAAGAAGAGCGGCTTGACCGAGCGCCTAACGCGGACCACCCGTTTTTCTGGTCTGGATATCTTCTCGTTGATACGGGAATGCATCCGCTGCCGCCGGGCGGCGATGCGGTCGCCGACGCCAAGCCAGCCGCGGCAAAGTAGGCCAGACGGGTCCGTTCCCAGGCGATCGCGGCACCGATTCGCTCGTTTTTTTTCGGACGACCGGAACCCAGCCATCCAACGTGGGTTTAACTCCCACAAGGCGGCCACATCGCCAAAGGGTCGTCCGTCGTTGCCCTACTTCGCCGAGCGCGCATCTGGCGCCCCGTCGTGCACCATGCATCTGAAGGAATCGTCTCATGTCGAGTCTACTGCAACGCGATCGTCGTCTCTCCCGCGTAGCCTGTACCCTGTTGATGCTGGTCGCCTCGGCGGCCGTGGCGGAAGATTCTGCGTTGAAAACCGCGACCGAAGTTGATCGCTTGCTCGCCGCCCGCGTCGCGCCCCCCCCTGCCCCCTCGGCCGGTCGCGTGGATGACCCCACATTCTTACGTCGCACGTTTCTGGATCTGGTTGGCGAATTACCCACCGCCGATGACGTGCTGGCATTTTCGCTGGACGACTCGCCGGAAAAGCGTAACAAGCTCGTCGAGACGCTGTTGGCCGATTCCGCGTTCGGCGAAAACTGGGGCCGCTATTGGCGTGATGTTATTCTCTATCGCCGAACGGAAGAGCGGGCACTTATCAGCCGGGTTGCCTTGACCGACTTTCTGGCGAAACAGTTCAACGACAATGCGTCCTGGGCCGAGATTGCCACGTCCTTCATGACCGCCACGGGAAACATTCGCGAGAACGGCGCGACCGCGCTGATCATGGCGCAGTCCGGTATGCCGGAAGATGTAACGGCCGAAGTCTCCCGCATTTTTCTGGGAATTCAAATTCAGTGCGCCCAATGCCACGACCATCCTACCGACCGCTGGAAACGCGAACAGTTTCATCAACTTGCGGCATTCTTTCCCCGCATCGCAATTCGGCCGGACCGCAACGCAGAGCAGCCGACGTTTCATGTCGTCGTCAACGACCAGCCATTCCGCTTTCAGCGGCGAAACAATAATAACAATCGGTATCGTGGCACCCTGGAACATCGCATGCCCGATCTGGCGGACCCCAGCGCCGAAGGCCAACTGATGCAACCCGTGTTCTTCGTGACCGGCAGCACCTTGCCCAGCGGGACGCGCGACGCGGACCGGCGTAACACATTGGCAGAATGGATCACCGCGCCGGACAACCCCTGGTTCGCCAAGGCCTACGTGAATCGTATTTGGTCGGAACTTGTCGGCGAAGGGTTTTACGAACCGATCGACGACCTGGGTCCAGACCGCGAGTGCTCCGCGCCGGAAACGCTCGACTACCTGGCCCAACGTTTTGCGGACAGCGGGTACGACACGAAATGGCTGTTCCGCACGATCATGGCGACCGACGCCTATCAGCTTGAGAGCCGCAGTCGCCGCGACTATGACGAAGTTCCGTTTCGGGCCAACTGCCCGCAACGCCTGCGCGGAGACCAACTGTTCGATGCCCTGTTATCGGCGCTGGATCTCGAGTCGCGGACACCTCAGCGTTCCCGTGGTGCGATGGGTTATCGACGCGGTGGAGACCCACGGTCGACATTCAATCTGGCGTTTGGTTACGATCCGAGCGACCCCCGTGTGGAAATTGGCGGTTCGATCCAGCAAGCCCTCGTGATGATGAACGCACCGTTTATCAACCAGGGGATCAGCGCTCGTCGACCAGACGGGTTGGGAGCCCTGCTCCAAGCCAATCCCCAAGACGAAGAGGCACTGGTCGAACTGTACCTCAAAGTGCTGGCACGAGGTCCCAGCCCAACAGAAAAGCAGACTTGTTTGGACTACATCCGCCAGGTCGGCGAGCGTCACGAAGCGTTTGAGGACATCACCTGGTCCCTCATCAATTCGACGGAATTTATACATCGAAATTAACGTCACGCGGCCGAGGCGTGCCCCAGACAGGGCCAAGCCACCAACAAGGCCGCCCACCTGCGGGTCGCTCGACGCCCGCCGACGACTCTCGAATCCCTTACAAACCACCCAGCGCCCCTTAAGGATCGAACGATGACCGTGACATTCCATCACCAAGCGGAAGTGGCCGTCAACCGGCACAACGTTGTGCGACGTCGCGATTTTCTTCGCACGATTGCCTGCACGGGGGTGGCGGCCGGTGCCACGGGCTGGTCGGACATGCTGACCCTGCAGGCTGCCGAACTGCGCAAGCAAGGCAAGGCGTGCATCCTGCTATGGCTGGCGGGTGCGCCGAGTCAGTTTGAAACATTTGACCCCAAGCCCGGCCATGCGAACGGAGGCGAGACCAAGGCAATTGCCACGTCCGTCTCTGGAATTCAGATCGCCCATACCTTGCCGCACACGGCCAACGTGATGGACAAGGTGTGCCTGATTCGATCGATGAATAGCCGCGAAGGCGCCCACGCGCGGGCCAGTTACCTGATGCACACCGGCTACCTGCCGACGGCCAGCGTCAAGTATCCGACTTTGGGGTCGAACGTTGCCCATCAGGTGGCTGACCCGGACTTTGATCTGCCGAGCTTTGTGCGGGTCGGCGGCATTCGTGGCGGTGCCGATGGAGGTCTACTGGGCGTCGGATTCAATCCCTTCGTGCTCAACGATCCGTCGCGACCACCAGAGAACACTGCGATTACGACGACGTCAGATCGGTATCAGCGACGCCTGGGTTTGCTGGGTCGCTTGGATCACGAGTACGCCACCAACGGCCCCCAACAAGAGGTCAAGAATCAGGGTGAGTTGTACGAAAAAGCTGCCAAAATGGTTCTCAGCCCGCGGATGGATGCGTTTGACATCCAGGAGGAATCCGAGGCGACGCGACAGGCGTACGGGGAATCGCAGTTTGCCTCCGGATGCCTGTTGGCCCGACGCCTGGTCGAGTCCGGGGTGACATTTGTCGAAGTGAATTCGACCGGCTGGGACACGCATGCGGATAACGCCGAACGCACCACCGAGCTTTGCGCGAGCATCGACCAGCCCTATGCTGCTCTGCTCCGCGATCTGGAGGAACGTGGCATGCTGCAGAATACCATGGTGGTGTTGATGGGTGAATTCGGACGGACACCGAAGATCAATGCCCGCAACGGCCGCGACCATTACCCCCGCGCATTTAGTGCGGCCTTGGCAGGCGGCGGCGTCCGAGGCGGTCAGGTGATCGGCCAGACCAGTCCCGACGGGGCCAGCATCACAGACCGACCAGTTGGCGTGACGGACATGTTGCGCACCATCTGCCATGGCCTCGGCGTGAATGCGGATCACGAGAACATGAGCAGCATCGGTCGGCCGATCAAGATCGTCGATGGCGGCGACGTCGTCACGGAAGCGTTCGCGTAACTAGGTCCAGGCATCTCGCCCTGGTTCACCTTTTAAAACAACGCCTGCTGTGGATCGTCGTCGTCCTCGACCCCATCCGCGGTTGGCGGCATCATCTTCAAGTGCGCGTACGCTTTGCCCGTCACCATCCGGCCGCGCGGACTGCGAATCACCAGTTCGCTTCGCAGCAAGAAAGGCTCGACGTCATCGCTGAGTGTATCCACGGCAACGTTCATGGTATGGGCGATCGCCTCGATGCCGGCCGGTCCGCCGCCAAACACGCGAATCAACGTCTGAAGGTAGCGGCGTTCCTGATTCCCTAAGCCCAGGCTGTCAATCTCAATCATCTCCAAGGCTGCCAACGCGACCTCCATGGTGATCCTCCCATCGGCGCGGCTCTCCGCATAGTCACGGATCCAGCGCAGCAGATTGTTGGCGATCCGCGGAGTACCACGGCTACGATGGGCAATTTCGCGGGCGGCAGCCTCGTCGATCGGCACGTTGAGTTTGTTGGCGTTTCGAACCGCAATCTCGTATAGTTCCTGCTCCGCATAAAACGTCAAGTGTTCGCGGATCTGAAAACGGTCGCGGAGCGGGCCGGAGAGCATGCCAGCCCGCGTCGTCGCGCCAATCAACGTGAACCGCTTGAGCGGCATGTTCAGCGTTCGCGCATTGACGCCTTCGCCGAGCACAATATCGATGCGAAAGTCCTCCATCGATGTATAGAGGTATTCTTCCACCGACCTTGGCACACGGTGAATTTCGTCGATGAAGAGGACAGAGTTTTCCGTCAAATTGGTGAGATAGGGCACCAGATCCTTGGGCGCCTTAAGCCCCGCGCCGACGGCCAACTGCAAGCTGACGCCCATCTCGTTGGGCAGGCAGCGCGCGAAGGTGGTCTTGCCGAGACCCGGCGGGCCGTCGAAAAGAATATGGCCGAGCGGCTCGCCCCGTTTTTGTGCGGCCTCCAAGGCGATTTGTAAACGTTCGGCGGTCTCACGCTGCCCAATCATGTCCGACATGCGCGCCGGCCGGAGGTCGCGATCGTCGTCGTCGTCAGGGAGGTCCGTGGTTCCGCCGAGGGTTGTTTCTCGAGCCATCGTCCGTGGTGGTTCCTTGTACTTGCGGCGTACGTGCCTTGTGGCGGCATCATAACAGATGCGTCCGCGTTGCGGAAAGCGAGGCGCGTGGGTCGAGGTACATCGCGGCTGCCAACCGCGGCCCCCAGGGCTCCCAGCATCCCCAGTAAGAGCACGATCGCCAGAATCACCACGCCGATCACGACCAAGATCTTCTTGTACGAGGTGGGGGCTTCCCCCACGGCCTTGCCGGTCTGACCATTCAAAAGAAATCGAAACACACGGTCCTGGTACGTGTAGGCCATGATCCAGACCGGAAACAGAACCGCTTCGCTGGAAAGTCCTTCGATCCGTACATTGACCTTCATATTCCGTGAACGCCCCGGCACGTATTGCAAACAGGCCTGCTGTTCGAAATTTTCCAGGCCCTGCCGCGCCTGGGGCCGAGCATATTTTCGTTGCACCCGAAACTGCTCGACGGTGGCATTGGTCAAGTCGACCTGGTCGGGCGCGACGGCCTCGGCCAGATTGTACGGACAGATGCCACTGGTCTCGCTGGGCGTCAGCACCCCGCTGGCACCGATCATGACGCCGGCATACCGGCCATGGTGGTCGCCCGTCAACGGCATCCAATCGCCACGGGCACCCCAAGGAGTCTCGCTGCTATCGGCAGTCCAGTACGTAAACGTCTTGGCGGTAAAGACCCAGTAGGGGACATAGACGGGTGCGATCTTGGTAACTGCGGCCACGCGGGCGAGATCACCCGGTCGCCAAAATCCGCTGCCCAGCCACTTACGCATCGCGGCGATGGCCGTCGCCCTATCCTGCTCGAAACGGATCACGCGGCGCGGCGCAATCGACTTCCGAGCAGGCTGCTCTTGGAGCGACTCGGAACCACAGAAAGGGCAGCGCAGCGTTTGCGCCGAGGCATCGTAGTTCATCGATGCCCCGCAGCCGTTGCAATCGAATCCCCGCGTAACGGTTTGCACGTCGGTGATCGAGTGAACATCGGCATCCGGTGCCTCGGCGCCGCAATTGGCGCAAAACAAATCTTCCTCGTCGATCAGCGCCGCGCAGACGGTGCACTTCTGAATCAGGTCAGCCATTGGACGCCACCACCAGAACCATCACGACCAGGGTCAGGATGGCGAGTGCCACACCCAGCGAAAACAGGCCGATCCGCTTCCACGACAGCGGCTTGTCACCGGCACAACGGCCGGTCTGACCGTTGACCAGGAAGCGGTAGAGCTGATCACGGTAACGGTAACTCAGGATGTACATCGGCAACAGGCAGAGGTCCGAATTGACGCTTCGAAAGCTGGTGGAATACTCCAGTCCCCGTTGTGTATCGCCGGGCAGGAAGGCGCCGATGTTGCGTCCTTCACGTTGATAAAATTCCTGCTGGCAGCGCTGCAGCGCTTCATCCCGCGCAACCGAATACTCTTCCGACATCCAGCCAGCCAGATACATGGGTTCATACCGCTTCAGGGCAGGCAGGTTGAACGGCTTGATGCGTTCCGCCTGATCCTGGGCAAGCCCTTTGCTCCCTGAAACCAGGTACCCGCTGTAGTACCGATGGTGCCTGCCGGCCAGCGGCCACCATTCCGTCTCCTGCACTTGCCGCGTCTTGGTGACCATGTTCCCTTTGGAGTCCCGCGTGGTGTAGGTCTCCGTGCGATACCAATATTCGCCGATCGAGGCGTCCCACTGACTCTCGGCCAGCATGGAGAACGACCAGAACGGCAAGTAGACGCCCTTCAGCTTGTCCTCGATTGTGGCCGACTTGAGATCGCCGGGACGAAACATCGACTTCTCGGCGATCCAGGTCTTAAATTTGGCGTGTGCTTCCTCCGGCGTGACCGCGAATCCGATGACGAATTCGGGCTCCTGTCGGCCCGTCGATGCAGGCGAGAACTCGGAGACATAGGTTGAATCACAAAATGGGCAAACGAAGCTCCGTTGCCTCCCTTCGACGCCCACTTCCGCACCGCAATTTTCGCAGCGAAAGTACTTTTGCGCGTCCGGCTGGCGCGGCTGCTTCGCCGCGGACTTGGCGACGTCGGCCGGGCCGCCATGGTCGACAACTTCGGCGTCAATCACGTGTGAGTCAGCCACGACCGTGGCATCGACGACCGGTAATTCGACTTGATGCGGCGTTCCGCAAGCGGGACAAAACTTGTCTTGAGGTTCGAGCGGACAACCGCAGGCGTCGCATGGCTGGCCGTGGGGTGCCGCCGAGGCGTCGTCAATTGCGACTTCGTCCAGGAACTCAATTTCGGCCATGGCTTTCGTCGTAAATCGTGGTGAGGAGGGCGTTGACGTCCTTGAATTTTC
>JAUIHJ010000827.1 GCA_030432015.1 bacterium | reverse complement strand
CAGGCCTTTACACGGGAAGCGACCGACCGAGCTCGATTCGCGGCCGCCACCGAGAGTGCCTTTCGCGCTGCGAGGCGACGCGTGATGGTCCAGGCCCTGTTTTCCGCCGTCGTGATCCTCCTGATTTTCGGCCTGATTAACGGTGTCTTGTGGGTTGGCGCACGCGACGTACTGCAGGGGAACATTACCGCAGGCGAGCTCACCGCGTTTGTGTTCTACGCGATCTTAATGGCGGGTGCCCTGGCGCAGCTGAGTGGTCTCTGGGGACAGATGCAGCGTGTCGCAGGGGCGGCCGAACGACTGTTTGAGCTTTTGGCCGTCACGTCCGACGTGACGTCGCCGCATTGCCCGCAGGTGCTGCCAGGGAGAATTCACGGCGACATCCGCTTTGAACAGGTCACGTTTCATTATCCGAGTCGGCCCGGCGGCGGCGCGATCGTCGAACTCTCGCTCGATATCCGCGCTGGCGAAACAATCGCCGTGGTCGGTCCATCCGGCGCGGGAAAGAGTACGATCTTCAATCTCTTGCTGCGGTTCTACGATCCGTTGCAGGGTCGGGTCCTGGTCGACGGCATCGACCTGAAGTCGCTCGACCTTCGAGACCTGCGTTCGCAGATCGCGTACGTATCTCAGGAGCCTGACTTGTTCAGCGGAACGATTGCCGACAACATTCGTTATGGCCGGCCCAACGCTTCGGACGACGAAGTTCTGGCGGCGGCTCGAACCTCCGCTGCGTTGGAATTCATCGAACAACTTCCCGACAGGCTCGAGACGCGACTTGGCGAACGCGGTGTGCGTCTTTCCGGCGGACAGCGCCAGCGGATCGCCATCGCTCGGTGTGTGCTCCGCGACTGCCCGATTCTGCTGTTTGACGAAGCAACCTCTGCTTTGGACGCGGCGAGTGAACGGGTGGTGCAGGAGGCCTTGGAGAGCCTTGCCAAGAAGCGGACGACGATTGTCATTGCGCACCGACTCGCGACCGTCCAACGCGCCGATCGCATCGTGGTCCTTGACAGGGGAATGATCGTAGCCAGTGGTACGCACGCCGAACTGGTCGAGCAGAATGGGCTCTATGCGCGGCTTGTGCGGCTGCAACTCCGGGCGCCGGAATCCGGAAATGATGGTTGAATCACTCCCAACCAAAGTCGCAGCCGACAAACTCGTACAACTCCTCATTCAGGGGCGCGAAGAAGTTCGCGAGTTTATGCCGTGTTTCCTCGGGCATGACACCTCGCGGACCGGCGTTCCGGACGGGCAATGCGACCGGGTCGTATGCGGGTAACTCGAGAAACTCGTAGACGCGCCGCGCTACGTTGACGGGGTCGGAGAAAAAGTCGGCCGAGTTGATGAACAGCGCCTCGTCCCGATCATAGAACCGAAAGAGTTGCTTCAAGAACGGCAGGTAGATGCTGTATTGCAGGAATCCGCCGCATCCCAGGGGGTACAGGCCACTGGTAGCGCACGATTGGGCGGCCTCCAGTTCGACGTCCATTGCTGCCGGGAAGTCCGGATAGTTGGCCCACAGCGGGTCGCGGCGCAAACCCTTGGTTTGCAACTCCTGCCAGCGCCAATGCGCATACGTTCTCTCAACCGGATTGCGCAACAAGATGACAATCTTCAGGTTTTTCGCAAACGCGGAGATGGCGTACGTGAGCAGCGAATTGGGAATTGCCGGTGCACAATAGCCGGTGATCGCCTTGCCAAACTTTCGTTCCGTCTCTCGCATTTCCCGCACCGTGGGAAACTGTGCGTTCCAGTAACGCCATGTGAGGTACGATAATTCGAGCTCTTTGGCTAAGGGCAGGACCACGTTGGGATGCTGCATAATGTAGTCGGATAGCAGTGTTGTTCCCGAACGGGGTGCACCCAGGCTGGCAAAGGTTGGTATGGCACGTTTGCTGGGATGGAGTAGTCGCGTTGCCACGCGCCACGGCGGAGGCACGCTCCAGTAGTAGCGCAAGAACTGCCGGCGCCATTGCAGACGCGTGCGGGTTAGCCAACTTGTCGATTCCCAGAGTTGCTGGTCGATTGTTGTGGCGAGCTCGATCGCTTTAATTTTTTTTTGATCTGGAATGAGCGTCAACGTGAAATCCTCTTACGCCATCGCGCCGGAATCATGGATGGACCGTGCGGCCAGCGACGATTCGATGATGCTGGCCACGTCGCCCGCGTGCGGTTCGCGAATGATGGAAAAGTGGTGGCCTGCACAGACATGCGTTGTGACCCCGAGTTCGACGAGCTGGTCCCACGCTGATGCGGCCGCGTCATCCGGCGATTCGTTTGCTCGGAGATGGACGAGCGGGCCGCGGTGCGGCTGGGGCCGGTATTCGCTGAGGCCCTTCATGAGATTTTGCACGATCTGTTGTTGCTGGTGCAGTTGTCGTTGGCGTTGGTCGTCCAGGGTGCCATACCGCTGCCGGCCGCGGCTCAAAAACTCTGCCCATTGGGGACTATAGTCCGCCGGAATTGTTGCCTCTAACAGAAAGAGCAATTGGTCGCTGGCGAGACCGGATTCGTCCGCCAGCTTTTTGACCAGTGTCATCTCGTCATCCGCACCGGCTGCTGCTTGGGCTCGATCCAGGACGAACGTTACCTGTTCGTCCGGCGAAAGTTGCATAAAGGTTTCGACGGTAAAACCAAATTGCTGTTCGGCCCGCCGCCGCGAATCGGCATCCGCCTGCGCGGCCGTCTCATCGGTCCAGACCCGCGAATCGATCATCGCAACCAGACCGACATCACAACCCTGCTCCTCCAGTTGACGGGCTAATTCATACGCCAACACTCCCCCCAGTGACCACCCAGCCAGCATGTAGGGACCTTGCGGCTGGACCGCGCGAATGACCGACGCGTAACGTGTTGCAAGTTCTTCCAACGATCGCTCAACTTCCGATGCTTCCACCAGGCCCGGATGCTGCACGCCGAAGATCGGTTGGTCGTGATCGAAGTGCCGAACGAGGTCCATGTAGACCGCCACGTTGCCATCGACGGCGTGCAGCAGGAACAGCGGGGGTCGGGAACCGTGTGGCTGA
>JAUIHJ010000073.1 GCA_030432015.1 bacterium | reverse complement strand
CTGATGACAAAGCGGGCTAGCGAACAGACTCGTTCCGAACGCATGGGGTTGCGTTTGTAGGCCATTGCCGACGAACCGATCTGTTCCTTCTCAAACGGCTCTTCGACTTCCTTGCGGTGGGCCAGCAGGCGCAGGTCGGTTGCCATCTTGTGTGCGGATTGGGCGATCCCGGACAGGACATCCAGGATCTGCGAATCGATCTTCCGCGAATACGTTTGGCCGGTGACGGCATAGACCGAGTTGAAGCCGATCTTCCGCGCGACCAGTTCCTCCAGCGTGGTGACGCGATGGTGATCGCCGTCACACAGCTTCAGGAAGCTGGCCTGGGTCCCGGTGGTCCCCTTGGTGCTGCGAGCCAGCAGGGCGTCGAGCCGGTGTTCGACTTCGGCAAGGTCCAGCACCAGGTCGTAATTCCATAGGCAGGCCCGTTTACCGACCGTTGTCGGTTGCGCGGGCTGCATGTGTGTGTAGCCCAGGCAGGGCAGGTCTCGGTGGGCCAGGGCGAAGTCCGCCAAGCGGCCGATGACCGAGACCAGGCGTGTGCGGACCATCTTCAACGCGTCCCGCAGCAGAATCAGGTCGGTATTGTCGGTGACAAAGCAACTGGTTGCACCCAGGTGGATGATGGGGCGGGCGGTGGGGCACGCGTCTCCGTAGGTGTGCACGTGGGCCATGACGTCGTGGCGTAGCCGCCGCTCGTACTCTGCCGCTTTAGCGAAATCAATGTCGTCGGTGTGCTGGCGAAGTTCATCGATCTGCGCGTCCGTAATCGACAATCCAATCTCCTGCTCCGCTTCGGCCAAGGCCACCCACAGCCGCCGCCAGGTGCTGAACTTGCGCTGGCTGCTCCAAAGGTGACTCATTTCACTGGAAGCGTAGCGGCTGACTAGCGGATTCTCGTATTGGTCGTGGGCCATATTCTCGTTTCGATCAAATTGAGATGGAGGGAAGGGCGGGGGGCGACGATTTGGCAACTCGGCGTTGATTCACGACTTTATGGCGATGCTGACTGGGTGGCGGATCATCGCTGGACACGTCCGCTGGCGTTGCCGTCGGCAAGTGCCTGGATTTCCTCGATGGTCACGTAGTTGAAATCGCCGGAGATCGAGTGTTTCAGACAACTGGCCGCGACCGCAATCTGAATGGCGCGCTGGGCCGCTACCGGGGAGCTGCGATCCTCGTCCAAGGCGTACAGCAGGGCGGCGGCAAACGAGTCGCCTGCTCCGACACGATCAACAATGTCCGTGATCGGGTAGGGGGCGTAGTCGCCGGCGGCGTTCAAGGGCGCAAAGACGGCGGCGTCGCCCGCGACATCCAGCAGCATCCCGCCCCAGTTGTTGTGGTCGGCCGAAACGCTTTCACGCAGCGTGATTGCAACGTGTGACAGGTTGGGGAAGCGACCGACGATATCGCGGGCGACCTGCTCGTACGCCGCCGCGTTGATCTGGCCTTGGTGGACGTCGGTCTCGGCGGCATGAATGTCCAGCACGTCGGCGGCGTCCTCTTCGTTGGCAATGACGACGTCAATGTGGGGCAGCAATTCGGACATGCATTCGCGGGCCAGGTCTTGCCGACTCGTTCCCGGACGCCAATTCCAAAGCTTCTTGCGAAAATTGAGGTCGCACGAGACCGTTGCGCCGACTGCCTTCGCCCGCCTCACCAATTCCAGATTCGCGGCGCAGGCAGCTTCGCTGACGGCGGGAGTAATCCCCGTAACGTGCAGCCAATGGACGTCTTCCAGCGCTGCGTCAAAGTTGTATTCGGCGGCCTGGGCTAAACTGAGCGCGCTGTAGTCGCGATCATAGATCACGGTCGAGCCCCGCTGGTTGGCGCCCACTTCGACGAAGTAGAGGCCGAGTCGGCCCTCGTCACGCCAATGGATACGATCCGTTTCCACACCGAGTCCGCGGAGCGTTGCCGTCAGCGAGCGGGCGACGGGGGTTGGCGGCAGCGACGTGACATATCGCACCGGCTTGCCGAGCAGCGCGAGCGAGGCCGCGACGTTCGCTTCGCCGCCGCCCCAGGTGACTTGCACGCTGCCAGGCAACACCTGCCCCCAACGCAAATTGGCCGGGGGGGCAATCCTGGCCATGACTTCGCCGAACGTCAAGAACATGCTGCGTCTCCGTGTTACATATTGGTCAGATCGTCCTGGCCGCCATCGCCAACCAGGCCATCCAAAGCGACCGCGAGTTCCGTTGCGCACGTCTCTGATTGGCCATACACGCGACAAATGCGATAGCTCACCGGGATCCGCTGAATCAACTCGTTGGCATTGAGCGGCCGAATACGCTCGCGGGCCGAGTCGTACAGAAAGTTCTGGCCGCTCGCCGGACCGCTCGTATGGGGCCGGTGAATGTGCCGAGCGATATCAACTCGCATCGGCAATTCGCGATGTTCCGCGGGCAGCGCGGCCCGGATCTTGGCTTCGACGTACTGGTCGTCCGCAAAAATGCTACTCCGTTCGCGGTCCTTTTCTCCGAACACCAACGTGCGTTGGCAAACCATTTGCCATGGTATCTGACGTTGCAAGACAGCCTGCCAGCGGGCTCCCAAGGCTTGTTTCTTGGGGTCCGAGTCCCGTCGCCAGCGGGCCACGTCAACCAGGAGTGACGATTCCGTAAATTCCAGATAATCATCCAAGTGGTCGAGCGGATTGCCGGGGAACAGGTACGGTTTGCTTTGCTTGAACAGATCCGCCAGCGTCAGGTCGATCGCCCGCACAGTGCGGTGGAAGTAAATCGATCGGAATAGCTCGGCCTTGACGCCCATGAAACGAATCAGGGCATCGGTCCCGCGATCATGGATCGTCAAGCCGCGGTCGGTAAAGAAACTGTAGTGCAACAGCCGATCGAGATCGTAGGCCATCCGGCTATATCCGGAGACGTACGCGTCGCGCATGACGAAGTCGAGATTGTCGATGGTGTAGATGCCGCTGAGCAAGGCGCGGAGGAAACAGAGCCATTTGGGCTGTGATGCCTCGTCCCCATCGCGCGGCCGGACAATCAGCCACGCCACCTGATCAGGATCCAACGTCTCGTGATCCTCAAGCCGGCTGTTGGGGTTTCTCCGAAGCCCGCGGAGCGTGTCGCCAAGCACGTCGCGGATAATTGCCGCCCCCAATTTTTCGTGGGTGAGGTCGAAATCGTGTAAGAAATGCGCATCAAAGAAGTGGCCGAAGGGGCCATGGCCGACGTCATGTAGCAGGCCGGCCATTCGCATCAGCGATTCGACATAGCCCCGACTGGGGGTCTCCGGGCAGTGTTCGCAGAGGCTTTCGTACAACGCCTCAACCGCCCGGCTGCCCAGATGCATGGCACCTAGAATATGCTGGAAGCGGGTATGTTCGGCGGTGGGAAAGACCCACCACGCGGTTTGGAGCTGGTGGATGTGACGCATCCTCTGGACCCAGGGATGGTCGATCACCTGCCGCTCGGAAGTCTCCCCGCTCGCGAGGGAACGGCTCGATGAGAAAGGGATATAACCGTGGACGGCATCGTGGCTTAGGTTTTCCAGATCGTATGGTCGCATGCGGCGAATTATGCCGCACGCTGCTCGTTTCGTCTACCGTGCAGGCATCGCGGCCGGGCGACTGAAATCATCCAGGGTATCTTACTGAATCGCCTATTTTGTGATAGCATCAAAGCGCAGTTTGCCGGTTAGGCAATCGTGATGGCTTGGCAAGATAGAATGTGGTTATGAGGCGAATCGGCTGCCGATACAACAGCAACCGCCACCGCCGCAATCATTCCTTCAAATGTGCACACATGGCCGGTCGCACATTCCTCTCCAGGAGATTTATCGTGACCGTATCCGTTCTTCGCTACGGCCTTTGCTGCCTGACTTTGCTTTTGGGTTGGCAAAGTTCAGTGGCATGTGCCGCACAACCTTCCGAGTCGTTGCTTCCCCCGACGACGAAAGGCTTCGTCTCGGTTCCTGACATCGGCTTGCTGCTCGATCGCTGGAATGAGACTCAACTCGGCCAACTGATGGTCGACGAGAAGATGAAGCCATTTGTCGAGAGCTTGAAGCGACAGATGGAATCGAAGGTGAATCGCGCGGATCAGCAGTTGGGCCTCACCTGGAGTGATCTGGAGAGCGTGGCCGGCGGCGATGTATGCCTGGCGGTTGCCCAGCCCTGGGACGAGCAGGCCGAAGCAAACGCGATTGCTGCGTACGTTGCCAAAGCGGTGGACGCTGCCAAGGCCAAGGATAAGTCAGCAGCCGAAGTCGCGAAGATTACCCAGGATGCGTCGGCCGAAGCGAAGGCCGAGCAACGAAAGCTGCGGGCTCGCCAGCATGCGATGATTGTGCTTGTTGACGTAACCGGACGCGACGACGAGACGCAGGCCTTGCTGAAGAAGATTGACGGTGAATTCACGAAACGCAAGGCAAACAAGTCCGCACAAATGATCCGGGGTGTTGAAACGGCCGTCTATACGATCGAGGCCGCGGGCGATCAACCCGAGCGTCGCGCCTTCATTGCCGTTCACCAAGATCGACTGATCGCGGTCGACCACGAAGGGGTCATCGACAATCTGCTCGCCAGGTTCGGCGCGACCGATGGTGCTTCGTTGGTAACGGTTCCGGCCTTCCAGCATGCCATCAAGAACAGTGAGGCGGCGTTTGGCGAAACCGCGCCACACCTGCGTTGGTTTGTCGAGCCGTTCGGTTACACCGAGATTGCCCGTGCCTACGATCAAGGTCGGCGCCGCCGCGGGACCGATATGCTCCAAGTACTCGCCAACCAAGGCTTCGACGCCATTCAAGGTCTAGGTGGGTTCGTGGTGTTGTCGGAAGGGGAATACGAAGTACTACACCGGACCTTCGTCTACGCACCGCCTGTCAAACGTGCGGCTGACGACAAGAACCTGGAAAAATATGACTTGGCGGCCCGGATGTTGGAATTTCCCAACAGCACGGTGCTGGCTCCGCCGAAATGGGTTCCTCGTGATCTCGCCGCCTACCTGTCATTCAATTGGAATGTTCAAAAGGCTTTCTACGCGTCGGAGACGATCGTCAATGAAATCGCCGGCGACGAAGTGTTTCATGATGTCTTAGAGAGTATCAAGACCGATCCGAATGGCCCGCAGATTGATATCGAGAAAGAGCTGGTCGCCTATCTCGGGACACGCGCCACGATGGTTTCCGATTATCGCGAACCGATTTCACCCAAGAGTGAGCGGATGTTGTTCGCGATTGAGGTGACCAATCCCGCAGCCGTGATGGATACCATCAATCGTGCCATGGAATCCGACCCGGCGGCCAAGAAGCGGGTCTTTGAAGATCATGTCATCTGGGAGATCTTGAACGAAGACCCGCACGAAGTGCCGACCTTGCACCTGGATAGCCCCGGCGGTTTCGGCTTCGATGGCTTTGGAGCAGACGAGCCAGTAGAAGAAGAGGAAGAAGAGAAGCCGATGATTCCTAACTCGGCCGTCACGGTCGCGTTCGGCCATCTGGTGATTGCATCTCATGTCGATTACGTGGTCGAGATTCTGAGCGAACATGCTGAGGACGATCACCTGGCCAAGGCCGCGGATTACGAACTGGTGCGGCAGGCCCTAGAGAAGTTGGGTGCCGGAAACGACAGCTTCAACTTCTTCGCTCGCACCGACGAGTCGATTCGGGTGACCTACGAGATGATGAAGCAGGGGCGGATGCCGGAGTCCGAATCGGTACTCGGCAAGATGCTCAACCGCATGTTCGAGCCAGAAGAAGAAGGCGTCATGCGTGAGCAACGCATTGATGGTGGCGAACTGCCTGACTTCGAGGTGGCCCGTCGGTACCTTGGCCCAGGCGGTTTTTATGTCCGCTCCACCGAAATGGGCTGGGATGTCGCTGGCTGCCTGCTCTCGAAGGAATCCAAGTGAGCAGGCCCCACGGCCGAATTGTCTGAATGCGACTGGTCGGATTTGATGCGTCCGATTCGGCCACGGCGCAATTGGTCCACAACCCAGGCGGGTGAGTCTATCGGATTCACTCGCTTGGGTTTTTTTGTGGCCGTCTGCGGGCGGGATGCCGGTACATTTCGAGATTGCTCGTGAGACCATCGCGGGTTTTGGCCCATGGTTTGCACCTCATCCCGTTGAAAAGGAGGTGCGACATGTCAACGTTCTTTCATCTTCCGCCAGACGCCCAAGCGCGGCGCCGAATGCTCGCTGCTCACCTGGAGCAGACCGCACGCAAAAACGCACAGACGGGGCAGCAGCGCTGGCAAGCGACGCACTTAAAGCTCCCGCGTACCCACGGCAACCAGACGCAACGGCCTCAAACCGAATAGGGTCTCACGTCACCGATCGACCGTGCAGCGCGCGGCGTTGTGCATCGTCGCGCGACCCGGTCGGCTGGGGCGGGGTTACCGGGACCGGTGCGACGGGACGGAATGTTGGGTCTTAGCGTGTCTCGCGCAGCGTTACACCTTGGATTCAGGTTCGTTGCGCCAGTGATAACCCACGGCGTACGTCTTGACGTTGCGCGTTGGTGACAGGCATGGGTTTCTTGTAACCCGACGTGTCGACATGCTCCTGCCGCCGCTGCGCGGCTAAATGGCGCAACACCAAAACGCGTCAGCGAGGGAACTTCGGATGACCGTTGCCCCTGCCGACCCGAAGTCTCCGCGATAACCAAGCGCCAAACGGCCAGGCGTAATTCGGCGACCATCGCGGTCCCCGTAACGCCGTCTGCACCGGAGCTGCGCGCTCGGTCACTTCGACTAGCGACTTCGTCCGCTCCACTGAATGCTCGCCCAAAACGGGTGCTGGCGATCGCCGCGGGTGCGGACATCCTCTAAGAGCGTTTCGGCGTCCGGCTTGACGTCTTCACGAATGTCCCGGCCGTTGACGGTCACCGTGATGCGACGGTCGAAGCTGAGCATTTCCGGTGTGAGCCAGACGATGGCGTTTTGGGCTCCGGTACGGACGGTAATGCGGTTGTTTTCCAGGATCTTCGCACTCGTCTGCGTTGCGCGAGTGCCACGCGTCGGTGGCCATTGGGCGGGCACAACCATGGCATTCGCGGGAAAGTCGTCCAGTTCGAGCCACCAGAAATAATTGTCCCATGGCCGCATGGAAAGGACTTCCATTTCCCGTGGGTAGAAATCTCTCGTTCGCGCGGAGACATTCATCCAATCAAATATATGGAGGATCTCGTCCTGAAACGATTCATGTCCGCGCCCCCGATACTGGACGATGGTGCAGTCGTAGCCTGAATAGCGCATGTATCGGTCGAATTCGATGCCGTTGTCGTGCAGCCATCCACCGTCCTTTTCGCCACCGACAAAATACATCGGCAGGCCGCGCGCGTTTTCAGTGTAGCGATTCACATACATGGCGCTGTTGGCGACAATCGGAATCACTCCCGCCCACAAATCTGGGTGCGAGACTCCGATGTCCCAGGCGGCATCGCCGCCGATCGAATGTCCACTAAGGAAAACACGGTCGGTATTGATGGAAAACCGACGGCAGGCATCTCGCAAGCTGAACAGGACGGCGGCATGTTCGCGCGGCGAGAACTCGTATTTCCGTTGGTACGGCTTGGTCCATTGTGGCGAGACGACAATGTAACCTTGCCTTGACGCCTGGCCGCGGCGCATCTGGGCCTTCTTGTCGAAGTCGCCTGCCCACCAACTCACTTGCTGCTCGGCGTTCGTGCCCGCTCCACTCAGGGTGACGATACACGGGTAGCGATGCAGAGGATGGTATTCCGGCGGCAATTGAACGAGGTACTTGAATTCCGCCTGATCTTCGATTCCCTGGATCGTGATTTCATACAGGCCCGGGGTTTCATTGTCGGCCACCACTTCGGTGCCGTCCTGCGGCAGCGTCACGACCGGCGGTTTCATGTGGGCGATCAGCAGCGCCAGGTATTTCGGGGCTCCTCCCTCAAGCGTCTTGATCTTGTCCAGAATCAAGTCACGCTCGTGCTTTCGTTCCGCCTGCAGGTACTTTGTCGCTTCATTCCGCGTTTCGATCAACGAAAGGGCGACGGCCAGGTTGTCCAACGCATCCGCACTGCCGATCAGCCAGCCGGTCACTCCCAACGCAACTTTTTGATCCGCCGTCAGGGAAGTGTCATCCGCCAGCCGCAGGTAACTGGCCATGCGACTGAGCGTCTGGATGCTCAGCTCGAGCTTGATTTCGGCATAGATCGATTCCAACTGCGGCTTCGCGGCCTCGTCCTTGATTTCTGCAATATGCCGCTCCAGCATTTCAAGAATCTGATCGTATTGCGCTTTTCGCTTGTCGTATTCCTGAATCCGGTCGCGCACTTTAAGCAGTGTTTCACCGGCCACGCCTTCGCTGGGGAAGCGGCTCAACAACGCATTGACGCGAGCATGCTGACCCGCATCCTGACGAACGTCGATCTCCCGCAACAGTTCCTGCGCCAACAGCTGTTGCAGCCGCGAGGCTTGGTCTTGCAAATGTGACAGGTCGGGGAAGTCTTTGATAACTTGATTTAATTCTGACAGCGCATCGCCATAGCGTTGGGCCTGAATGTATAGTCGCACAATCCGCAATCGACCGTCCGCGTTCTTATCGCCGATTTGCCGACGCAGCACCGTGCTCAGCACGTCTCGTGGAATCGAGCTGGTGGCAATCCGCATGTCCCAGACCATCGGGTTCTTGATCAGCAGCCCTTGCACCCGGGTGTAGGTCGGGGTGATCAAGGTAATGCCTTGTACAATATCCAACTTGCCCCGCGTGCTTTGCATCGAGAAGACGCGCCGTCCCCACTCGTCGAATTGCGTGATTCCCAGGATCGGCCCCACACTGCTGACACGCTGGCCAGCCGTTGCCACGCGCTGGTCGATCACGATTTTCTCGTGGCTTGCGGCCGGGCTTTCGGCGAACGAGGCGACCTGATGGTTGGGAACAAAGACCCACCGCAATTCGTCGTCCAAAATCACGATCGGCTTAACGTCGACCGCCCCGGCTGTGCGGTTCGGATTGAGAGGGTTCTCGTTGAGCGATCCGATCTTCGTGACCTTGCCATGAAATTGCACGCCACTTTTCATCGTGACGACCGCAGCCGAACTTGGCAGGCTCGCGTGCGCGATGAGGCAGACTCCCAGTGAAGTCAGCAACAGACGCCGTCGGCACTTCGCAAGCACGCTCGCGGCGCGTCGGCGCGGGGCGTGTCGAGCCTCCATTGGTGAGTGATGAGCCAGGGGGACTGCCGCCCGCATCGAGTATGAAACCATCCACTTCTCCTTCAGGCTCTGGTTGCCACTGCCTCATGCCTTATTGTGACCGCCGAGTCGCATCCGTCAACGAAGCGCGCCCCGGTCGGAACCGCTTGTTTTGCGGCATTCCCGCGGTGGGTCGCGCCCATTGACACCATGCGCAGAACCCGCAAAACTGGAACGTTTAGGCAAAATGTGAGGGCGTGCTGTGGTCTCTCGACGCATGATCACGATTTTGGTGGCAGGATTCGCCATTCTGGGCGTCGCCTTTGCGGTCCTGCTGGCGGTCTCGCAACTTGTTGCCGCGTTGGGCGATGTTTTGGGCGCGACCGTGCTTCGGTGGATTGCCTGTGGATGCGGCATTCTGGTGGCCATCGACCTGGTTTTACTGTTGGTGTCGCTGGGACTCAACGCGATGGAGGACACCCCGTCGCAGAGGAATGCTCCGCAGCACGGTGACGCTTCGCCTCGTGACGAATTAAGATAGACTGTCGACCAGGTCGGTCCATTCCTCGTGGGACCGCGAGGTGAATTCTTGCTGCCCTCACTGTTAGGTTCGCACTGCGCATGCCGATTCGATTTGCTTGCGAACAATGTGGTCAAAAGCTAACTGCGCGGTCGCGTCAGGTTGGGCACATCGCGAAATGCCCGAAGTGCAAACAGGATGTCACCGTCCCTGAGGTCTCGACGCGTGCTTCGGGCGCGAGTCGGGCGCCAGAGAGCGAATCACCGAGCGATGGTGGCGCGGAGCCTGATGTTTACTCGCAGTTCGCGGTCTACGACGACGATGCCGAATGGATCTACGAGGATGAGGCCGATCTGGTTGCCACGGCACCGACCGAGGTCAACATTGAACGTGTCTCGATCCCCCGAAGTGTGTTGTACGCTCAGGGAATTCTCCTGGCGGTCGTCGCGATGGTGGCATTCGTGTTCGGCCTGCTGGTTGGCGGAGGCCGCGCCGCGCCGGAGTCGGCAGAGGCCATCGCGCGACCCTGCACGGTCAATGGCCACGTCCGTTACCTAACGCAAAACGGGGCCGAGATCCCGGACGAGGGGACCGTGGTGATCATTGTGCCGCAGGATCACCATCCGAGTGCCGAGCAGCGGTCGCCTATCGAAGGCCTGCGACCGTCGGACCCGTTACCACAGGAGAATCATCCGGCGCTGCGTGCGATCCGCATGTTTGGCGGCGCCTACACGCGAACCGATGCGGACGGGGCCTACGACTTGCGACTGCCCTCGGCCGGCGCCTATTTCGTGCTGGTGCTGTCGCGAAACCGATACCGGGATGCGAACGCCGAAGCAGTCCGGGCGGACCTGGCTCAGATCGGGAGCTACTTTTTGCCCGCCACGGAGCTCTTGGGAGAACACCGTTATCAGTGGTTGTCGATTAACGTGCGGGCCGATCAGACCCTCGGCGACGTGGTGTTTTAGGGACGCATCCCGCATCGCGATCCCGTGCAGCATCAAAACCCGGCCAGCAGTGTGGCGCGATGCACGCGTTCGATCGCCAGCTTGTAGGCACTCGCCCGCATGCTGATCCTCGCCTCCTGTGCCTCCTGCCAAACTTGCTCGAAGGCCGTGCTGAGGACCAGGTCGAGTTCCTGCCGAACACGATCGAGGCCCCATTTATAATGTTGCAGATTTTGCACCCATTCAAAGTAGCTGACGGTGACACCGCCTGCGTTGGCGAGAATGTCGGGCAGAATGGTGACGCCACGTTCCTGCAGCACCAGGTCCGCTGCGGGGTGAATCGGGCCGTTGGCAGCTTCCAGAATGATCTCCGCTTGGATCGCGGCGACGTTCTGCTCCGTGATGACGTTGCCCAACGCCGCCGGAATCAAGAGGTCGACATCGAGGGTCAGTAGTTGATCGCCGGGAATGTGATCGGCGTTGGCATAGCCCGTCAGCTTTCCCCGGTGTGCCAGGGCAAATCGCAAGGCATCGGGAATGTCGAGCCCATTTTCGCGAACATAAGCACCGCTCACATCGCTAATCGCGACAACTTTAAAGTCGGCTTCGTGCAGGAACTTTGCGGTGTGCGTACCGACGTTGCCAAACCCTTGGATCGCTACGCGGATGTCACGCGGCTGTTTGCCAAGGCGACGAATGAGTTTGAACGCCAGAATACCGACGCCGCGTCCGGTTGCTTCCTCGCGGCCCGGAACTCCGTAATGCTCGACCGGCTTGCCCGTCACACAGGCCGGGCCAAAGCCGTGGTATTTTTCCCACTGGTTTCGCAGCCACGACATGACCCGATAGTTTGTCCCCATGTCCGGTGCAGGGATGTCGACCTGGGGACCAATCACATCATGAATCTGATCAACGAATTTCCGCGTGACGCGTTCGAGCTCCTTCGAGCTGAGCGTGCCAGGGTTGACCGTGATCCCGCCCTTTGCGCCCCCGTAAGGAATGTTGACGATCGCCGTCTTCCAGGTCATCAGCGCGGCCAGGGCACGCACTTCATCTAAGTCGACGTCGGCATGATAACGCAGTCCGCCCTTCATGGGCCCGCGAGAATTGTCGTGCTGAACCCGGTATCCCAACAGCGTCCGGATGCTGCCATCGTCCATTTCGACCGGGATCTGGACGCGGACCTCACGCTTGGCGGTCAGCAACGCGCAGCGGATCTGCTCGTCCATCCCCAGCAGGTCGGCGGCCCGGTCAAAATAGACTTGAGTCGCCTGAAACGCCTGCATGCTTGACTCCCCATGAGGTTGTTGGATTCGAACGAATTCCCAGTTTCTTGGCCGGTGTGACCCGCCGTAAGGTGGATCCGACGTTGCCCTCCAACGTGCCCAATCGCCGACGCCGGCGACGGGAATTTGCGGTGGCTGGTCGTTTCAGTGACATTCGTAACGTATTGTCGTCGGCGGTGATAGAGGAATATCGGCGTCACCTAGGCAACGACTGGCCTTTGCAGAAACGAGGTGTTGCGCGTTAGATTGGAGGAATGCGGGGAACCATGCCGCCCGCAAATTCGTCGTATCCGCTAGCGGCCCGATCGGTCGCTGGAAAGCCCCCACTGCAGGACGCATCGAGCGAAGCTTATGTCGATCTCCTTCCCGGAATTCTGGAAACTCATCATCGAGAGTCGCTTGCTGACGGCGGATCAATGCCAGCAACTCTCCGCCCAGTACGGCAATGCCGCCGGTGCTGCAGGGCAGGGGAATTCCAAGTCGCTCGCCCAATGGCTCGTTTCGCAGAACGTCCTGAGTCGCTACCAGGCGAGCATTATCCTGGGAGGCCGCTCGGGGCCCTTCTTCTACGGCGATTACAAGATCTACGACCGAATCGAAAAGGGGAGGCTGGCGGGCGCCTTTCGGGCGGCACATGCTGGTTCAAACCATCCTGTGCTGCTGATGTTCATCACCGGTCAGGCCGCCCAGGATGCCACCCGCTGGCAGCAAATTCAAACGACACTGCCGGCGATCGTGCATCCAAATGTCGTGCGCTGTTATGAGGCAGTTGATCTGCGGACGTACAAATTCCTGGTCCTGGAGAATCTGCAAGGGTGTTCGGTTGCCGAACACCTCGCCGGAAGCGGCCCGCTGCCCGTCCCCCAAGCCAGTCTGGTAACGCGGCACGCAGCGGCGGGGTTGGCCGCCATCCATCAACTGGGGCGACCTCACGGGGATGTCCGTCCGAACAATCTCTGGCTCGACCCGTCAGGCTGGACCAAACTGCTGATCGACCCAGAGGTCATCTTGCAACCGCTTAGCACGGCAAAACCCGAAGATCAACAACGGATGCTGGCGAGCGCAGATTACATGGCGCCGGAATTGGCACAGCCAGGCGCTGCACCCAATTACGTGACCGACATCTATTCATTGGGCTGCGCTCTCTACGAAATGCTGGCCGGGCAGGTTCCCTTCGCCGGCGGTACCGCGATGGAAAAACTTCAGCGCCACGCAGCCGAGGCGATCAAGCCATTGGATGCGCAGCGGGTACCCGCTGCGGTTGGCCAGGTGATCGCCTACATGATGGCCAAGAATCCTGGCGTGCGATTTCAGCAGGCTGCAATTGTCTCTGACCAGATGACACCCTACCTGGATCCGGCCGGGTTGGCGATGCAGCCGCCACCTCCTGCCGCCACCCAGTTGGCGTACGATCAGTGCCTGAGTCAGCAACGTGCGGCCATGGCGGTCAGTACAACTCCGGCGATCGCTGTGGCCACCCCGGTGGCGACGGCTGGTCCTGCGGCGGCCGCGGTGGGCACAGCCGCACCGTTTGCCACCAGTCGTCCTCAGGTGGCGGCAGTGCCTCAGGCAACGGCTCCCCAAGTCGCAACAGCTCCCCAAGTCGCAACAGCTCCCCAAGTCGCAACAGCTCCCCAGGTCGCTACAGCTCCCCAAGTCGCAACGGGCGCCCCCGCAGTCAAGCTAAAAGCGGCCCCGCGTCGGGCTGGAAAATCGGTCGTGCCAACAACGGCGGTCGGTCGCGCAGCCCGCGAACGCGCGAAGCGAAAGAAGCAGATGGTCTTCGCTGCGTCGATGGTTGGTCTCGCTGCGGTGGTCTCGATCGTCGGGATTATGGTGTTGATTAACCTCAATGGTTCGTCCACGCCGCAGCCCGGAGCGAATCCTGGAGGGGGCGTCACCACACCGCGTGCAGGGGGTGGCGCGCCGATTCCAGGGACAACGCCCGTGCCGCGGCCCGCTGTCCCGCCTGCGACGCGACCTGCTGGCGATGCGGACCCCGCGGCGGGAGCCGGTACCGCAAGTATGGACACACGCTCGCCCGCCGCCGCGGGCATCGAGACGATCGCGGATAACGGAGATGTCTTGTGGGCGTCGCCAACCAGCGGCCCCCCCGTTTCGCTCGACCTCCTGCCCGGTGGTGCGCAGGTCTTTGTGATTGCTCGACCCAGTGCCCTGCTGGCCACCTCCGAAGGGGATCGCGTGTTGCGCGCTCTGGGGCCGAATTTCGCGGCTGGCCGTTCGGCTTGGGAGGCCGCGTCCGGCTTTCCGCTCGACGAGATTGATCAGATTGTCGTCGGCATGTACGGAAATGGTGGAGACTTTCCCCGCGTGTCGATGGTTGTTCGCCCTGTGTCGACGGAGCCCGTCGCGGCGCTGCTGGAGAAATGGGGAAAGCCGCAAGAGAACGAGAATGGCGGAAAACCATTTTACCAGGCAAGCAACGGCTGGGCGTATCTCGTTCCGGCGAGCGGGAACGGCGCATTCGTAATGGGGCATCCTACGGAGATCGCTGACCTGGCAACGACCAACGCTGCGCCACCCTTGCTGCGACGCGAAATTGGTCAGTTGGTCAGGGCCTCCGATCGCGAGCGGCATTTCAATCTGCTGTTCACGCCGAATTTCTTCTACGCCGACGGCCGCTCAATTTTTGTCGGCGATCACGAGAAGGCGTTGGATCCACTCGGTTGGTTCCTGGGTGACGGCCTCAAAGCAGCCATGGTCAGCTTGCACTTCACGGATCAGGTCTACTTTGAAATGCGGATGGAAAGCGACATCGTGGTTGACCGGTACACCCTGGCCACGCAGTTTCGCGACCGGTTGCAGGAGATTCCGCAGGCGATTGAGTCGTATATCGTCAATTTGAATCCGGGGCCGTACTGGCGCGCCGTCGCATTTCGATATCCTGGGATGGTGAGCTTCTTCCATGAACACACGCGCATCGGCGTCGACGGCAGCCATGCGGTCGTGAATACGTTCCTGCCAGCAATCGCCGCACATAATCTCGTCTTCGGCGGCGAGATGATGTTGGCCTCGACGCCCGGCACGGTGGTTGCCACCACCGGATCGCCGCAGAGCGATGGGCCCCAGAGCGTGGAAGACGTCCTGAAGTCAAAAATCTCAATTAGCTTTGATCAAGATTCGCTCGAATTTTCCATGCAAAATGTGGTCAAGGAAGTCCAGTCGACATTCAAGTTGCCATTTGAATTCGCCATCAAGATCATCGGTGATGATTTGAAGTTGGACGGGATTACCCGCAATGGCCAGATTCGTGATTTCAATCAGGAAGATAAGACCGTCGCCGAAGTGTTGACCGCGATGGTCATGAAGGCCAATCCCGTGACGACCGTCACGGTGCCTAACGAGAAGGATCAAAAGCTGCTTTGGGTGATCGCACCGGACCCGGATAACCCGTCAAATCGTATTATTCTTATCACAACTCGGCAGATTGCCGATCAGAAATACACGCTGCCTGAGGTTTTCCGTCTGCCGTAGTGCGACCTGACGCGTACTATTTGTCATGTTCTGTGGCCGCGTACGGCGCGGCGTCCCTGGCGTCCTGATTGACCGACAAAAGGCAGTTCGTTTCGTGGCATCCTTCACCATCGAGTGCACGACGTGCCGGGCGCGGCTCAAGGTCCGTGATGAATCTGCCATTGGTCAGATTTTGACGTGCCCGAAGTGCAGCAGCATGGTCTTGGTGGAATGCCCCACCGAACCGTCTGGTCCTGCTGGACCTGATCAATCCCACCCGGAGCCCCACGCGATTGCGGGCTCGACCGGGGACGAGGCGTTTGCGAGGCCGCCTGACACGGATGCGAGTGGCGTCTTGGATGGGGCAGCGCCGCCATCGTCGCTGGCTCCCCCGGCGCCATCCGCGGAAACGTCTCCCCCTCCAGGTGAATTTCCAGCCACCTCCACACCGGCAGATGCCGCGGCGCCATCGGATGCTGCGGTACCATCTGCCGAGTCATCGCCGCCGACCGACACGGTGACGCCAGCCACCAGCCAGGATCAGAACGAGGGACCTGTCGGGCCGTTATCGGATACGGTTGAAGATCTTTCGGTTTACGGCACACAACTGGCGCCACCGCCCAGCGAAATTCCGTTGCCCCAGATTCCTGACTCGGTGATGTCGGAGCAACTTCTTCTGCCCACCGATGCCTGGTCGTCGGAAAGTTCCCACCGAGTTCGTAATTGGCTCATGTTGGGCGGGGCGGCGACCATCGGGATCTTTGTTGCGGTCGGCGTGTTTGCCCTGGTGGCGATGCAGCTCGCACGCGACAACCAACCAGTCGCCAAGGGTGACCCAACTGCCAACGAGACCAAGCCGCACAGCCCGGGGGGCGATCCAGCCGGCGGCGACGCCGTTGTGGGTACGCCGGATTCGCCCGAATCGGGGCTCGAGACGCAACCACCTGGCGATGCTTCGGCGGCCGCCGCTGCCGCCGACGGGACTCAACCTGGTGCGGGCGATGCTGCTGCAGGTCTTCCGGAAACGGGTGATCCGGATGCCGGCGATGCGACCGGCGCGGCGCGGCCGCCAGCCACCGGAACCGACTCTGTGCCTCCCACAGCGGTGGAGGGGACGTTGCCGGATGACGCGCGCAATCCCGATGAAGAAGAGGTTCCGCCGGGGTTTGTCGCCCGCGTGTCGAGCGACGAACGGCCACCTGGTTTCG
>JAUIHJ010000072.1 GCA_030432015.1 bacterium | reverse complement strand
GCCGCGCACCTTGCCGGAACGATCGCAGCAGAACGTCTCACGGGCCTGACCGTTGGTCGCATCGATCCCGTTAAGGAAACGGCCGACTACACCGCCGAAGTCATGCTGTCCGCCAGCGACGGTCTGGATGCGGCAGGGAAAGCGTTGTTGGAAGAAGATTTACGTTCACCTTGTACCGAAGAAATCGCGGTCTTTCGAGCATTTGCAAGAGCGGTTTCTGCCGGCACCAACGGCTTCGTCGTACTGGATACCGCCCCGACCGGGCACACGATCCTGCTCCTTGATTCCGCACTGGCGTACCATCGCGAAGTGACGCGGCAAGCGAACCAAATGCCCGAGGCGGTCGAAAACCTGTTGCCGCGTTTGCGTGATCCCGAGTTCACTCGCGTGCTTGTTATAACCTTACCCGAAGCGACGCCCGTGCACGAAGCCGGCAAGTTACAACACGACCTGCGACGCGCCGAGATTGAACCGTTTGCCTGGATCGTTAATCAAAGTCTCGTACCGCTCGATGTCCACGACCCCACATTACGTCGTCGGCAACACCACGAAGTGCCGTTCATCAATGAAGTGGAATCGTCGCTCGCGAAACGCGTTGCACTGATTCCATGGCAAGCCGAACCGCCCATCGGCTTGACGGGATTGCGACGCCTTGCCGATTCGACGCCGTCGCTCACCCACGTCCAGAAGACCGATGCATGACTGGCATCCGTGCCCGGTTCCTCGACAACGGCAATTCCGGTCGCCGCCAGGCAGCCAACGGCAAGGCGAGACCTTGGAACACCGGATCGTTCACACATGAGGTGGATATCCCTGATATCGTTACGTGGATGCCCCTGGTATTGTTAGGTGGATGCCCTTGATATCGGCACGCGTCAGAACAGGAGTAACCGACAAGATGCCCCTCGCGATTCGCCACAACTTGCAGAGGCTCGCCGCGACATTGGCCATTTTCCTTATCGCGGGGGTGGCCGGCGCCGCCGAGCGGCCGAATATTGTCCTGCTCTACGCCGATGATCTCGGCTATGGCGACGTTCGATGCTACAACCCGCAACGCGGCAAGATTCCCACACCAAACATCGATCGCTTGGCCGGCGAAGGAATGCGTTTCACCGACGGGCATTCTTCGTCGGGCGTCTGCACGCCTTCGCGCTACACGATCCTCACCGGGCGCTATCACTGGCGGACTCGCCTGCAAAGCGGAATCGTCGGTCTATGGGGAGCACCGTTGATCACGCCCGACCGCATGACGATCGGCTCGCTGGCGAAGCAACATGGCTACCGGACTGCCTGCATTGGTAAATGGCATCTTGGCTGGAACTGGCAGATCCCCGCGGGCACCAAGAAGTTTTTTACCACCACCGGCTATCGCGGGAGGAAGAATCTGCGGGCAACCGATGCGCATCGAGCGGCATGGCGCGAAGTGTTCTCCAAACCGATTCGTGGTGGACCGACCATGGTTGGCTTCGACGAGTACTTCGGGACCGACGTTCCCAACTGGCCTCCGTATTGCTTCATTGAGAACGATCGAACTGTCGGCATTCCATCGGAATACGCCGCCCCGGAACTTTTTCTGAAGAACCAGGCCAGCCAGCAGGGTCCGGCACTCAAAGACTGGAAACTGGAACCCATTTTGCCGGCACTGGGCGACCGCGCAGCGATGTTCATCAAGCGTGCAGCCGCGACTCCGGAACCATTTCTGCTTTACCTCCCCTTCACATCACCCCACACACCGTTGTCAGTGAACGCAGCATGGAAGGACAAAAGCGGCCTCAACCGCTACGCTGATTTCGTTATGGAAACCGACGCCGTCATCGGCATGGTGCTGCAGGCACTGGAGCAATCCGGCGCAGCCGATGACACACTTGTCATCTTTACGAGCGACAACGGCTGCGCGCCGTATATCGGCGTGACCGATCTGGAAAAGCAAGGGCACCATCCGAGCGGTCCGCTACGCGGGTACAAAGCGGACGCCTGGGAGGGCGGCCATCGCGTGCCCTTCATTGCCCGCTGGCCAGGAGTCGTCAAGCCGGGCAGCGTCAACAGCCAACTCGTCCACCAAGCCGACCTGCTGGCAACATTCGCGGATATTCTTGGCGCGGACCTGCCCGACAACGCGGCAGAGGATAGCTTCAGTCTCCTGTCGTTGCTGAAGGGTCGAGACGAACCTGTCCGGAACAATTCCGTTAGTTGTTCGATCAACGGCACACCGAGCCTGCGACGCGCAAACTGGAAATACATCGCGGCCCCTGGATCCGGCGGCTGGGGCAAGGGCGGTGATCAAAGCCAGCCCGTCCAACTTTACGATCTGGCCGCTGATCTTGGCGAATCCAGGAACCTTGCCGCTGCCCAGCCAGAACGACTCGTACAGATGCAGGCACTGCTGGAAGAACTGATTACGCAGGGTCGCAGCACTCCAGGGAAACCGCAACCAAACGACGTCAAAGTGCGCCGCCATGCCACTGCAACTTCCAAACGCTGACACGCCGAGAAGGGTGCACAGCCAATGGCGCTACGTGACCGCACGCGAAAGAACTCTTCCCGGAGGAACTCCACCACGAACCTTTGCGGCTCGCCAGAGTCAAGAATTGTCAGGGACAAAGTGATCATCTCCGTCCGTCTCGACGTTCACCAGTTGTTCCCGATCGTCGACCGCCCGATGCCTCGCTGCGGCGTCGCGAACACGGCCGACGAACCACCGCCCGCTCAGCTACCGGTCTCCGTCAGCGCCGATCGACAGGTCAATCATGAACGTTAGCACTTCGTAGAAATGTGCAGTCAGGGACAACCAGGTGGCGACCGCGTTGGATTCTTGAATCTGACATGCAATCTCGAACGATTGAAATCGGCGCGATTTTCTCCCGGCCACGCGCGCTGGTGCCCCACGCGGCCGGAACCAGCCCGGCGTGCGTTCCTACCTGGGCGGCTCATCGACGATGAAAGCCTCCGGAAAATCCGCCGCCTTCGCGCCGCCGCGCCCCCGAAGTCGCTTGTTCTGCTGCCTTCCACGCGGTGCGTTCAACGGAATTTCCATACCGCCCAAGTCTTCCATCATGCCGTAAAGCTGATCCTGCATCTGCAACCTTGTCTTCTCGTAGTCGAGGTTGTGGATGAGGTTGTTTTGCTCCCAGGGGTCGGCGCGGATGTCAAATAGTTCATCCGAGTCCCAAATACCGTAGTAAGTCGTGTACTTGTATTGGTCGCCGCGCAGCGAAAAATGAGTTGGAGTCTGCGGGTAGTTCTGTTCCCAGTAGTAGACGTAGAGAAAGTACTCGCGCCAGGGAATCGACTTTCCCAGGGTCAATGGCAGGAAGCTCTCCCCGTCCATATGAGGCGGCTTACTCAGTCCCATGGCCTCCATGATCGTGGGAGCAATGTCGATGTTGGCAACGACTTCGTCGACGACCCTTCCACCCTTGATCAGCGCGGGGCACTGCATGAGCATGGGCACTCGGCTGGACGTTTCATACGCGACGCGCTTATCGATCAGGCCATGCTCCCCAAACATGTAACCGTTGTCACCCATGTAGATGACCAGCGTATCATCATAGATGCCCATTTTCTTCAACTGATCCATCACCGCGCCAATGCTGTCATCGACGGACCGGAGTGCTTCGCAGTAACTCCTGTAGAACGACTCGACGCGATTTCCGGTGTGCAATGGAAAGTCCATGCCGTGCCAGCTATTTCGTTGGTCGAGCAACCACCGCGGTCGGTTGAGGCGGTTATGGGACAGCCGTCGGCTCGATGCCGGGAGTTCAAACGGCACGTCGGCAAGTGAGCCTGCGTATTTCGGCTCGGGCGTAAAAGGACCGTGAACCGCTTTATGGGACAGATAAAGGAAGAAAGGCTTCTCCCGGTCGGTCTGTTGCTTGAGAAATTCAATAGCATGCCGCGTCAAGAGCGTCGTGATATACCCGTCCTGCGGCACTCGTTTCCCATTGTCGTTAATCGTGTACTTGTCATTCGGCGGATAGTACTGCCCCTGGCCTTTGAAGCTTACCCAGTAGTCGAAGCCTGGCCGAGGATCATCGCTGGCCGCGCCCATGTGCCACTTCCCGATAAACCCCGTGGAATAACCAGCCTGCTGGAGATACTGCGGAAAAAAGAGCGTGCCTTGCGGAACCAGTCGCTGGTTGTCGATCACCCGATGGCGAAACGTGTACAGGCCGGTCAGAATCGACGCGCGGCTCGGCGAGCAAAGTGAAGTGGTGACAAACGCATTCTTAAGGTGGATGCCGGCGCCGGCCATCGCGTCCATGTGCGGCGTTTTCGCCAGGGGATGCCCCATGAAACTCATCGCATCGTAGCGGTGATCGTCCGAGAGGATGAACACGACGTTTCGTGGCTTTGCTCGCTCGATCTTCTCCGTCACAATTGACTGCGGAATGGGAGCGACCTCGCCAAGTGCAGAGGCGGACACGATCAGGCAGGCCGCCAGACCGAGAACGGGTGTGCTAAATCGCTTCATGACGGTATCCGCTCTGGTGATTAATCGGGTGGTAGGATCGATGGAATGCATTTGATCATCCTTGAGGGCGGCGGCTGACGCGACTCTCAGACGAAGCGTCCGCCACAAGCTTCCAGCATGATGTGTTGCGTTTCCCAGTCAACAGCATTAGGCTCCAAATGACCGAACCGCATGCGGCCACGCAGACTCTACGAACCGCAGGTCGTGTTTACGATGCGGGCATGTGCAACACACGGCACACCGGAGAATAGACCTGAGCCACAACCACCTCACCCCGCTACTGTGCGTTTCACTTTTTCTCCTGGTTGCGGTGCCGACCTGGCATGCACACGCGGAATCCGAGGCCAGTGCAAGCAGCAGTGAATTCGACACGACGATTGCTCCGATCCTTGCCGCAAATTGTCTGGCGTGCCACGGTGGCGATGAGCCGAAAGGTGGCCTCGATCTCAGCCAGCGCACGTCCGCCATGGGCGGCGGCGAAAGTGGGGCCGCCATTGTGCCCGGCAAGGTCGACGAGAGCGTTCTCTGGCAACGCGTCGCAGCGGAGGAGATGCCGCCAGGACATCCTTTGTCGTCGGCAGAGAAAGCGGCCATTCGCCGCTGGATTGCGGACGGCGCGAAATGGGGAAGCGATCCGATCAACCCACTCGAGTTTTCGTCCAGCCGCCGAGCTGGCTACGACTGGTGGTCGCTCCAGCCACTACGGGCCCCTCCAGTCCCGCTGACGGGGAACGATTCATGGAGCATCAACGAGCTCGACCGCTTCGTTCTATCCCGGCTGCGTCGCAACGAGCTTCAGCCATCGCGCCGGGCCGACGCGAGAACACTCGTCCGCCGCGTGTATACCGACCTGATCGGCTTGCCCGCTCCACTGGAAGTGATCGACAGCTTTGTCGCCGCCCCATCGGCGATCGCGTGGCGCCAACTGGTCGACGCGCTGTTGGCGTCGCCGCACTACGGTGAACGCTGGGCGCGGCACTGGATGGATGTGGCACGTTTTGGGGAAAGCGATGGATACGAATACAATCGTCCGCGGGCGAATGCGTGGCCCTACCGCGATTGGCTGATTCGGGCATTCAACGACGACTTGCCCTACGACGAGTTTGCGAGAATGCAACTGGCAGGCGACATCCTCGAACCGCGCGGCATGGAAGGTGCCGCCGCCGCGGGCTTTCTTGTGGCTGGGGTGCACAACACGGTCGTCGGCGTCACGCCAACAATGAAACTCGCCGCGCGGCACGATGAACTTGAGGAACTTGCTGGAGTCGTGGGGCAGACATTCCTGGGCATGACAATCAATTGTGCACGGTGCCACGACCACAAGTTTGATCCAATCACGGCACGCGAGTATTACCGCTTCATTGCCGCTCTCGATGGCGTCCAGCACGGCGAACGTAGTTTTCCGTCACGACCTGGCGAGTCGACTCCCCACGGGAAAATCATCAACGAACAGGAGGCGGTGCAGCGCCGACTGGTCGAACAAATCATGGCCCGTGGCGGGACCGCATCAAAGACCGCGAACCTGGTGGTCTCGACAGTTTCCGTCGCGGCGAACGCGCAGGGGCAAACGTATCGCGTTACGGCAACCGTGGCCCCGTCGGTTTGGGCCGCCGCCAACCAGGCGACCAGCGAGCGAGACGGCGTCACGGTCAGCATTGTGAAGGAGGACGGCACAACGCTCGCCACCGCGTCGTCACGCCCCGGCGGTTGGAACCGCGGAGAGAACGCCCATCAATCCCAACGACTGCTGTTTGAATACGTCGGCGATGGCCCAGGCAGGGTGCGAATTCACGTTCGACCGTTTCCGTTGAATACGGGTCGTTTCGGCGGAGCCATTGATGACATCGTCGTTGTCGATGTCGCGTCAGGCAAGCCTGTCTTCATGGAGAACTTTGACGACCTGCAACAGCATCACCCGGCAGGCACGCAGGCGGACACCGGCCGTCGAGTCTATTTCGGCGCAACGTCCCAACGTTGGCAGCACTCCGGCACCAACACCCTGCACGCGGCCGCGCAGCCCGATGGCGGCCTCGCACTCCAACTCTTCAGTGGCACTGGGGGAATCCAAGCGATTGAGGCGGAAACTCCCGAGGAAAATCAACTGCTGGCGAAACTCGCGGTGCTGGAAAACCAACTCGCAAACACGCCCGCGCCCGGCGTCTACTCGGTCATCGCCCGCCGTCCGGGCGTCATGCGGCACTTCCTGCGCGGCGATGTTGATCGCCCCGGTGATGAAGTCGAACCGGGTGGAATTGCCGCGATTACCAGCGTTCCAGCGGCCTTCGGGATTGACAAAACGGCCAGCGACTCACAGCGTCGCGTGCAACTCGCCACATGGATCACCCACCGCGACAACCCGCTGTTTCATCGCGTCGCCGTAAATCGGATCTGGCAGTATCACTTTGGACAGGGCCTTGTAATTTCGCCGAGCGATTTTGGATTCAATGGGGGCCGGCCCAGCCATCCCCAGCTATTGGACTGGCTCAGCCTCTGGTTTCGCGATCACGGTTATTCGATCAAGGACCTCCATCGACTGATCGTCACTTCCGCGACGTACCAGCAATCATCGCAGGCCCGAAAAGACGCCGCGGCTACCGACGTCAGCAACCGACTTCTCTGGCGGCAAAACGGGCGGCGCATCGAAGCAGAAGTTCTGCGTGATTCGATCCTGGTGATTGCGGGGCAACTTAACCACGAGCAATTCGGGCCGGGCTACCATGATGTCGAGGTCGTTCAAGTGCCACCGGCGTTTTATTATTCTCCGTTGGATCCCATTGGAAAATCCAGTAATCGGCGGACCGTTTACCGCTGGCACGTACGCGGTCAGCGCAGTGCGTTGCTTGACACGTTCGACTGTCCAGACCCGTCGACCAAGACTCCAACACGCATGGTCACCACCACCCCATCCCAAGCTTTGAGCCAATGGAATGACACGTTTGTCACGCGCATGTCCGATCACCTTGCGAACCGGATTCAGGCGGAAGCGGGCGATGATATGGGCCGAACGGTGACGCTAGTCTGGCGTTACACGCTCGGGCGGCTGCCAACAACCGGCGAAATGACAAACGCAGATCGACTCATTCGCCAACACGGCTTGCCGCTCGTGTGCCGCATCTTGTTCAACTGTAATGAATTTATTTGGAACGATTGAGGAGGGGTCACAGCCGTCGCCGCCTCGCGAATTTGTATGTGCTGAGCTGGTCGTTCACGGAAATGAATGACTAAACGGTGCAAGAATGTCACAATGCCGTCCCAGCCAACGAGCACGCGCCATGTCCGATAGACGATCATTCCTTGAATTCTGTTCAACCGGCTTGGCGGGCGCTGCATTATCCAGCCTCTTGGGTTGCAGCCAGCCAACTTTCGCGGGAGACGTGGCAGCCACGCGCCATCCTGTCGCGAAAGCCAAACGGGCCATCCACATCTGCCTGGTCGGTGGATTTAGTCAGGTCGACTCTTTCGACTACAAACCGCAACTCGAACGTCTTCACGGAAAATCCTTGCCGGACGGCGCGAAGCCGCAAACCTTCTTTGGCCAGACGGGGCTGCTTCGGAAGGGCGAGTGGGACTTCAAGCAACGGGGGGAAAGCGGCCTGTGGGTTTCCGATCTGTTCCCGCACCTGGCAAAGGTGGCTGACGAGTTAACCGTGATTCGTTCCATGGTTGCAGATACCGCGAATCATATGCCCGCGATGTTTCAAGAGAACAGCGGATTCCAGTCAAACGGATTTCCGTCGCTCGGCAGTTGGCTCTCGTACGGGCTCGGCAATGACACCGATTCACTGCCAACCTTTGTCGTTCTACCCGACGCCCGCAGCCTACCCAACGGCGGCGCGTCAAACTGGTCCAGTGGTTTCCTGCCAGCTCTGCACCAGGGCACCTTGTTCCGGAATGGTTCGCCGCCCATCCGTAACTTGTTTTCCCACAAGCAGCTCTCGTCTCAAGCCGAGACCGACGCCTTGCGATTGCTGGGCGACTTAAACCAATCCCATCTTGTCATGCGCAGTGGTAACGACCTGCTCAAGGCGCGGATCAAGTCCTACGAGCTGGCGGCGAAGATGCAGGTTTCGGTTCCCGACGCGATCGACTTTGCGGACGAATCGGAATCACTACAGCAATTGTATGGACTTCACGATCGGCAGACCGCCGCTTGCGGACGGCGTTGCCTGCTCGCCCGAAGGCTGCTCGAGCGCGGCGTCCGCTTCGTCCAACTTTACTCCGGTGGCGCGTTCGGCGGAAATCCGCGTCACGGCTGGGACGGTCACGAGGACAATCGAGAGAACCACCAGCGCGAAGCCGGGCTCGTCGACCAGCCCATTGCTGCCTTGATTGCGGATCTCCGACAGCGTGGGATGCTGGACGACACACTCATCCTGTGCACCTCCGAATTCGGCCGTACCCCCTTCACTCAGGCTGCCACCGGCAAACTCGGTCTGGGGAGAGATCACAACGCCGAGGGTTTCACGGTCTGGATGGCCGGCGCCGGCCTGAAGCGCGGATTCGCATATGGGGAAACGGACGACATCGGCTGGCGCGCGGTGACCAATCGAGTCACCTGGCCCGACTTGCATGCAACCGTACTGCACTTGCTGGGCATCAACCACACGGCACTCACCTGGTACCATAACGGCATCGAACGTCGACTGACCAATGTCCATGGCCACGTGATCTCGGATGTGCTGAGTTAGCCGTCAGGCGGCGACGGCGACGATTCGAAGCGGCGCAGGACTCACGGCCCTACGGCGAACGTGTCGATTGTGGGACCGTTAGCTGCTGCTTGAAGAACGCGTCCGCGGTCTCCGTCATCTGATCGAACCAGACTTGTTGCCCCAGAAATGGATGCGGCGCACCCGTTACGATGGTCAGACCGGATGGGATGCGCAACGCATCCATTCGTTGGCGGAAATCATCGGCGTGCGTGCTAGGGTCATCCAATTCTCCGGCGATGAACCAGCATGGTGGGTCGTCCCGATCGAGGTGATGTAGCGGCGACGCGAGGCGATAGGTCGCCATCTGGTCCGCTTGCGAGCCACCGAGGAACTGCCTCCAGATCCGACCTCGCTGCTCGATCGCGGAAATCTCTCGGGTGCGTGCCGACAGCAAATGGGTCTGCGCGCCCATCGGTACGGCTGCTTGAATGGCGCTGCTGAACGTCGGATTCCCACCGGCGCCTTCCAGTTCTGCGACACCGGCGGAGGTTGCCAACAGTGCCGTTAAGTGCCCCCCGGCGGACAGTCCGATCGCACCTATGTTCTCTGGGTCGATGCCGTATTCCTTGGCACCGGCCCTCAGGAATCGGACGGCTGCCTTGCAATCGTGGATCTGCGCCGGAAAGGGCGCTTCGCCGCTCAAGCGGTACGAAATCGTCGCTGCAACATACCCGCGAGCCGCCAGAGCTTGAGCAACCTGCCTGTGATTCATTCGACTGCCATTGGCCCAGCCCCCACCGTGAATACAAATCACCGCGGGCAACTCTCCCCAAGCCCCTCGAGGCCGAAAAATATCCATCTCCAGCGTACGATCTCCATACCGTGCGTAAGTCACGTCGAGCTTCGCATCCAGGCTCAGGAGCGTCGCTTCAGAAAGTGCGGTGCGACCGTCGGCGCGAGGTTTCGGCGCTGCCAAACCCGCGGGCCGCGCGTCAACACGCATCTCTTCCTGAAACAAGATCGCCATGCCTCTCAGTTTTCGGACGACTTCTTGATTACGCACCAGTTTCGATTCGGCAGGATCTTCCACCAGATCGTACAACTCGAGACTCGGATTCAAATAGAGCTTCCAATTCCTCCAACGCACCGCCGCCAGCGCACCTTGACTACCGTGGTAGAAGAAAGCGTCGTTGTATTCGCTCCGGTTGATCACCCCAGCCCATTCGCCAGGCGGATTCCATCGCCGTCGTAACGGCACGGAGGCATTCAGCGACATTCGCATTCCAGGCAATGGCACGATTTGCGACTCGCCGTTTAGCAGCGGAGTCATGTCACGTCCGTCAATGACACGGCCCGGCGGGATTGCAATATCTGCGAAGGTAGCGAGCGTCGGATACCAGTCCATGGCACGCACAACGGCCGACGAAACCGCGCCGGGCCGAACCCCAAGACCTGGTCCCCAAGCGATGGCCGGCACTCGGATACCACCTTCGTAGGTCGAAAGCTTGCGGCCGCGAATCGTTTGCTCCGGCGTTCGGCCGGGTCCCCGCCCATTGTCGGATGCGTAGATCACGATGGTGTTGTCGTCGATTCGCAACCTTTTCAGCGTGTCAAAAATCCGCCCCACATGATGATCGAGCTCCTGAATTGCGTCACCGTATGCGCCCCAGTTCGAACTGCCCTGAAATGCTTCGCTCACGCCAAGCGGATTGTGGAGCATGGTGTGCGGCAGATAGAGAAAGAACGGCCCCTCCCTGTTCTTTTCGATGAACTCGATCGCCTCGTCGGTGTATCGCTTCGTCAACTCCGCGGGATCCGCCGGACGTTTGACAACCTCGCCGTTCCGCAGTAGTGGCACACCCCCCTGGTCATCAAAATAGACGACCTCGACAGGGTCGAGATTATGCAGCAATCCAAAATAATGATCGAATCCCTGCTGGCGAGGCAGGAACGGCTCGTCAAATCCGAGGTGCCATTTGCCAATGCAAGCGGTCGCATAGCCGTTTTCACTAAATAATTCCGCAATCGTTAATTCGTCAGGATGAAGTCCCGATCGCGAGTCGGCGCGATGGACCCAAATGTGGTTGCCGACACGACGAGGATAACACCCGGTCAATAATCCCGCCCGTGACGGGCTGCAAATCGGAGCGGCCGCGTAGTAGTCCGTAAACCGAGTCCCCTCCTCCGCCATCGCATCAATCCGTGGCGTCTTGACCTCGGTGGCACCGTAGCAGCCAAGATCGTAGTACCCTTGATCATCGACCAGGATGAAAACGATATTGGGTTTCGCCGCTTGAAGTGTGGCGGGAAGCAGTAACCCGACAACCGCAAGTAAGATTGCTTGGATTCGTTTCATCATCCGCCCCTGCCCTCTCCAAATTGGTTCGCTTGAATCACAACGCCGGCCAGCAGCGTTTGCTGGACAGCGTCACTTGGTGGTGCAATTTGTTGCCCGGTCACGTTTTACGGGACAACGTTGCGCTGTCCAGATAATCAATACCGCGTCACCAGGCGACGTTCTGACATCAAGGTCGTTCACAGCATTGCGGAACGCGTCCACGCAACCGAGTTTCCTTTCAGAGTTTGCGCGCAAAGTCCGAGAAGTTCAATCCAGGCCGCCCAAGCTCACGTACACGTCGGTGCAAGCAGCCCGCGACGCACCGTGGCTGTTGGCCACGCCCGTTATCTCGAGCCGATGTCGCGTCCGGTCATCGACAAGGTAATGCAACAACAATAGGCTGAATGGAGTCGACAATTTGGGTTGCGGCAATTGCCGGCCAACCGCGAGGACTACGATCAATCTGCATCGGCCACGGTCGGTCGCCGGGACGACTTCCCCTGTCGACACGAAGCCCTATCAAACCAGACAACATGGTTCTGCAGTTCGCGAGACGCGACCTGACATCTGACAACAGGAAAAATCCGTGCACGAACCCAACCGCATTTTCAGATTCGCCTCGGTGGCGTTCCGTTTCCCGACCATCACTGCCAGCGTCCTCATCCTTCTTGCCGGCGCGGCGGCCAGGGGTCAAGAGCACGACACGTTGCCCGCATTGAAACTTGGCGCCGCTCCTCAAAACCTGGCAGAAATGTGGTCCGGCTTCGACCCCGGTGCGGAACCACTCGAGGTGGAGACGATCAAGCAATGGGAAGAGGACGGGGTCGTGCTCCGCATCGTCCGCTTTCGTATCGGGATGTTGAAAGGCAAGAAGGCCACCTTGGCCGCCATCTACGGTTTCCCGCAGGGCACGTCTCAGCTTCCCGGACTGGTGCAGATCCATGGTGGCGGCCAATACGCTGACCACAAGGCGTGTTTGATGAATGCCAAGCGAGGCTATGCGACGGTGTCAATTGCGTGGGCAGGCCGAATTTCCGCGCCGGGCTATCGCGTGGGCCCGGACGAGGTCAAGCTGTTTTGGGATGGCCAGACCGAAGATCCCAACTTTCGGCTGACGACGGACTGGGGAGCCGTCGATGGCTACCACGCGCCGGGGCGAAATCCGGGAAATCAATTCCCCAGCGCCAAGCCCGCGGCGTGGACTCTGGACGCGGTCGAATCGCCTCGCAACAGCGGCTGGTTCCTATGCGCCCTGGCCGCTCGCCGGGCCCTGACGTTTCTGGCATTGCAGCCGGAGGTGAATGCCGACAGGTTGGGGGTCTACGGGCACTCGATGGGCGGCAAACTAACTGTGCTGACGGCGACCGATCCGCGCGTCAAAGCGGCCGCGCCCTCCTGTGGCGGCATCAGCGATCGTGACAACCACAGCGTCTTGTATCGGGCGACATTGGGCGACGATGTCAGTTTGAAACAGATCAAATGCCCCATCATGTTTCTGAGTCCGGCCAATGATTTTCATGGCCGCATCGGTGATTTGCCAAAAGCAATCGACGAGATCAAGAGCGTCGACTGGCGGATCACATGTTCGCCGCACCACAACCATCAAGACACGGCTCCCTACGAAGTTGCCACACTGCTGTGGTTCGACCAGCACCTCAAGGGCACCTTTGCCATGCCGCAAACACCAACAACGGTGCTGCAGCTCGACACGCCCGACGGCCTTCCAACCTTCGTCGTGGAACCGGATGCGGCACAGCCGATCGATGCGATCGACATCTACTACACACAGCAAGGCAAGGCAAACGAAACCGCCGCCGATCGGGAACACACGGTGCATCGTTTTTGGCATCACGTTGCGGCCCAACCATCGAATGGCCGCTGGACCGGCACCTTGCCCATTTCAAACACCCAACAGCCGCTGTGGGTGTACGCCAACGTGACCTATCAACTGCCGACTCCGGTCGCGGGCGCAGGGTATTATTACCGAATCTATTCCGCCACCAGTTTTAATCTGTCATCGGAGTTGCATGCGGTGTCCGCCCAGCAACTTCAATCGGCCGGTGTGCGAGCCACGCGGAAACCCGACACGCTGATCGAGGATTTCGCAGGCGACTGGCAGAAGGAGTGGTTTACCTACAACCCCGCTGATTGGGCGCGGAGCACCAACAAACTCTACGCAGACGAATTTAGACCGCCACACGGCGCGAAATTGGTTTTGGACGTCATGGCCGAGTCGAAGAACCGGCTGGTTGTTCGCATTGACCAGCACGCCGCCGAAGTACCACTGTCCGGAGGCAACACGTGGCAGCAAGTCATGCTGTCGCCGCAGGACTTGCAAGACTTTGCCGGTGCGGGGCTGGCGGACTGGAATGGCATCAAACAGTTAACGCTCGGCGGAGCAGAACGCCTCAGACCCCCACGTGGCGACCGTCGAGCATCACGCGTAATCGGCGGAAATTGGCGTGGCCCGCCGCCGAGATTCCGGAACCTGCACTGGCAAGTCCCGACGCCGGCACCGGCATCCAAGTCGGACCAGTCTTCGCTGCTGGACGTCTTTCCGAAATCGACCGTTGGTTTAGGCGACCACCACGGCGGGACGACTCGCTTCGCGTCGGCCTTCACGCCCAGCGAGAGCATTTGGGATGCACGATTAGACGAGCGACCCGTTTTTCAAGTCGAGTTGCAACATCAACAGGACGCAGACAATTCGTATTCGCTGCGGATTGGCAAAGGCGGGCAAATCTACTCGCTACGGGGCCCCTTCGGCGAAAGCGTTCCTCCCTCGTGGCGACCGGCGAACAGCCACGTCTCTCCGTGGAACGATGAGGTTTGGCAATTCGTCGCGGTCTGCACGAAATACAACGGCCTCGACGCCACACGTAAAGCGGGCGACGTTCCACGATCGTTGGTCGAACGCTGGAACAAGAGTGGCTACGGCGACACGTTCTTCATTCACAACTCGGGGGCTTATATTCCTGACGGCGCGAAGGTCAAGTCACTTTACTGCCCACTGCTGGCGTCGCAGGTCAGTGCGGACGGAAGCTCGTTCAAAATGCTCAACTGGGGGCTCATACCTCAGATCAAGACCATCCACCGGTCGCCGTTGCTGTATTACACACAGGTTCGCGATGCGGGCGACGGCGTGATTGAATTGACCTGGGTCGTGCACAATTTCAGCCAACGAGAGGACATCGTTTTCGACCATCTGGACGCGCCGTGGGGTGGAACGCGAATCAGCAGCCTGCCCTTACGCTTTGTGAGCTCACCGGCAGGCGACTTGCTGCAGCGAGAAGGCTTCCTGAGCAGCCACGGAACGGCCGACGTTCGCAAGACAGGAGGCTGGAATATTTCCTGTGCCTCGGATGCGGCCGACTGCCCCAGCCTCGCACTGGTTTACGGACGCGACAAACATCTCGAACGCGAGAGGGCGCGTAAGCAGGCCGGCGAACCCTACTGCCAGTTCCGACACTCCCTTTACCGGGACTGGCGGGCCAGTGAACCGCTTTACAAAACAAGCTGGAAAGACTGGGCGACTCGACCGGAAAACAGTTTTAGAAATTACGACGTGTGCGAGATTATTCCCAAATTGAGAATCGCGCCCGGCACGTCCATCTGGTTTCGCAGTTACCTGGTTGTTGGCGCCAAAAACAACGTCATGCGACAGGCGTCCCAACTTGTCGATCACGTCGACTACGGCCGCCTGGAATTCGACGCGGCCACAACCCCCACACAATCCGTGTCGCTCGCCGAAAACAGCTGCACATTCAAAGTCTTCACCAAGCCGGTCACCGGCTCGCGACCCGTATTTGCCATTCGCAATACCGAGACGGGACAGACGATTCTCACCACCGATCCGTATTTCTTCGTCGAACAAGAACGCGTGTCGCTGGAGTTGCCGCCCGATCACCCACACCACGATTACTTCGCCGACGCGACCGGATACACGATGGACCGGAATAACAGCGACTGGGAATCCTTGATCGGCTACGCCCTCGAGACGCGACCGGAAACCGGTACTTGGCGCCAACTCTCAGAAGTCTTGAATCAAGAAACGTTCCCGCCTGCGGGAGGATTTCATCGCGATCTCTGGGTCGAGTTCTCGGCGGAAACGGTGAGGTGAGCTGGACGCAGCAGCGACGTGCTTGGCGACGGCTTCGAAAAGGAGGCGGGAACCACCGCTGCGCTTTGCGGTCCAAATGACCGACGGTCATTTCGAATCGACGAGATAACCAGCACCACGCCAGGCATAAATTCCTCCCGCATAGCGTTTCACATTCGTATAGCCCAGTTCCCGCGCAAACACCGCCGCGTTGTGGCTCCGCGCGCATTTAACGAACCCGCAGTAAACCACGATTAATCGCTCCTGGTCATCCCCTAACAGGTGCTGATAGGCTTCCTTAGTTCGTCCCGGCATCGACGCTTCGTCCCACTGGGACATCGGCTCTTTGGGAAACTCGAAATTCACGGCACCTGGGATGTGTGCGAGATTAAAGCTGGACGCGGCCGGCATTGCGTCCAGCAACAAGAGATCCGCATTTTCGTCACGCAGTGACTTCACTTCTGCGGTCGAAAGAATCGCATATTGCCCGCTCACCGCTTCGCGGGCAAACTTGACGCTCGAGGATTCAATCGTGAGTTCCTGCTCGAATTTATTCGTGCCGCAGCCAACAACCCCCACAACGATCCAGGCAATCAACATCGAGCGTGGCCTGCCGAGTGCAGCGCGTTCGTTAGTCATCAATCGTTTCCTTTTCACTACGCAAAAACCAAGTTGTACCAACGCACCACAACAGCAAGACCAAATCAACGCCAACCTGTTGCTTGAGCTTGAGTTTGTAGCCGGAACCGAAACATCCGCATTCTATGTCCAACCCGATCGCCACACCGTACGCCAAGACTCCCAGGAAGCAAACGAGCAGCGTTGCCGTCGCCAGCATTGCCCACGATCGTTGTTGCCACAACACGTAGGCCAGCCCAACTTCCACGATGCATACGATGAATGCAACCGGCTTGACGAGCCCATCCAACACAATGCCAAAATCGCCCACCGACTGTGCAAACAGCGGTAGATGATAACCTTTGATGCAACCGGAATAGAGAAACAGCAAACTTAACGGCCAATGTAAGAG
>JAUIHJ010000071.1 GCA_030432015.1 bacterium | reverse complement strand
CGTGTGGGGCTCGTCCCGACTTACCAATTCACGCATCCGGATCAGATCCAGGAGATCCTGGTTACCAAGTCGAAGTCGTTCCGTAAGACAGACCGGCTCAAGCATGTCTTGGGTCGCGTTCTCGGCAACAGCTTGCTGCTTAATGAAGGTGAATCATGGGCCCGCCAACGCGCCCTGCTGCAGCCAGCCTTTCATCCTCGGCGACTGCCGGACTACGCTGGCACGATCGTCGATCACGTCGATGCGCTGCTGGACAGGCATGTCGACCGGGAATTTGATATTTCTGTCGCCTTCAATCGAATGACGCTGGTCACCACCGCCGAAGTGCTGTTCGGCGCGGATCTATCCGGCGTCGCAGACCGCTTTGTGGCCGAGGTGGCGACGTTGCAGAAGCTGGTCTATCCGGATTTCACAGCCCGCTCCAATGTCCGGGCCGGCGCATCTCGCTCGGTTCGCCGCCCGCAGCCTGCGGCATTTTCCGAGTCGATCGAGTTCTTGCGCAGCGTCATCGCCGGCTTGCTCGACGAACGCCGCCGCGAGGCCGGGCGCCGCAATGATATGTTAGATGCCCTGATCGCAGCCAGCGGTCCTGGCGACGACACGCACGCGCAACAAGCCCAAGACGAAGTGATGATCATGCTGGCAGGCGGGGCCGGGACGACGGCGACCGCCCTAACCTGGGCGGCGTATTTGCTGGCCAAGCATCCGGAGGCACAACGCCGGGTATGCGAGGAAGTTGATCGGGTCCTGGGTGGTCGAAAACCGCGCGCCGACGACATGCCCCGCCTGGCGTATACGCAGATGGTGTTCGAAGAGGCGATGCGGCTGTTCCCACCCGCCTATACGACGTCCCGGCAAGCGACCCGCGCGGTCGACATCGGCGGTCACCGACTTCCTGCCGGTGCACACATTCACCTGATTCCCTTCATCACCCATCGCGACGCCAGATGGTTCGACGAGCCGCTCGAGTTTCGCCCGGAGCGATTCTCGTCTGAATCTCGGGATTCGATCCATCGTGGCGCGTTTATCCCGTTCGGGGCCGGACCGCGCGCATGTATTGGCGGAGGATTGGCCTTGCTGACAGGCGTTCTGGGGCTGGCGACCATTTTTCGTCGCTCCGGCCTGAGAATTGCTTCTGATCAGGGAGAGCCAGAATTGGAACCCAAGATCTCACTGCACCCGAAAAATGGCATCCGACTCCGCTTCACGGCGCGGGACGGCGCGACGCGATGAGCATTCGACCAGAACTATTACAAGACTTAGCGGGACGCCAACACTCCCTGGAGCAGGGTGGCGGGGAAAGTCGCCATGCCAAGCGGCGCGAGAAAGGACTCCTCTCCGCGCGGGAGCGTCTGGCGATCCTCTTTGATGCGCATACCTTTCAAGAATGGGGTATGCATGTCGAGCACTCCTGTCATGACTTCGGGATGGAAAACAAGCCGCTGCCCTGCGATGGCGTCGTGACAGGTGTCGGCCGGGTCAATGGCCGGCCCGTCGCTTCCTACAGCCAAGACGCAACGGTCGGTGGCGGGGCACTCGGCCAGCGTCATTCCAAGAAGATCTGTGACATCATGGACTATGCCCTGGAAGGGGGTATGCCTTTGGTGGCGGTCAATGATTCGGGCGGAGCTCGAATCCAGGAAGGCGTCGAGTCTCTTTCGGGGTACGGCCAGGTCTTCTACCGCAACGTGTTGCTATCGGGATGCGTCCCACAGATCGGCGTGATTGCCGGCAACTGTGCGGGAGGTGCGGCCTATTCGCCTGCGTTGATGGACTTTTTGATCATGACCCGCGAAAACGCGAACATGTTTATCTGCGGTCCGCAGGTCATCAAGGCGGCAACCGGCGTCGATTGCACGATGGAAGAGATCGGCAGTGCGAAGGCCAACGCGAGCATCAGTGGAAATGTCCATTTTGTGGCCGAGTCCGACCAGCATGCGATTCAGATCGCGATGGAATTGCTATCGTACCTGCCGCCGAATAATGTCGAGAACCCGCCGCATCTGCCGACCGATGAAATCTGCCTCGATCCGGACGATTCGATGAACGAAATCGTACCCGAGGATCCAATGGGCACGATGAACATGTACGACGTGATTCATCGGATCGTCGACCCGGACTGCTTTCTCGAGGTTCATCGCGACTTCGCTCCGAACATCATCATTGGTTTTGGGCGCGTGGATGGCGTGGCGGTCGGGATTATCGCCAATCAACCGAACGTGAAGGCGGGCACGCTCGACATCGATGCGTCGGACAAGGGCGCTCGATTTATTCGCTTTTGCAATGCGTTTAACTTCCCGATTCTGACGCTGGTGGACGTGCCCGGTTTCCTTCCCGGCGTGGCTCAGGAGCAAGGCGGGATCATCCGGCACGGTGCGAAGATGCTGTTCGCCTACGCGGCCGCGACGGTGCCCAAGATTACGGTCATTATCCGCAAGGCCTATGGTGGATCCTATCTGGCGATGTGCAGCCGCGACTTGAAAGCAGACATGGTCTTTGCCTGGCCAACGGCGGAGATTGCGGTCATGGGTGCGGACGGCGCCGTCAACGTGCTCTACCGCAAGGAAATTGCCGCAGCAGAAGACAAGGCGGCCATGCGCAAACAGTTCATCGACGAATACCGCGATCGATTTGCCTCGCCGTACATGGCCGCATCCCATGGAATGGTCACCGATATTATTTCACCGGCGTCGACCCGGAGTGTGGTCTCCTTGGCCTTGAGAAATACGTTAACCAAGAGCGAGACGCGTCCACCCAAGAAACATGGGCTGATTCCTTTATGAAGAAACTACGCATCACGATCGAAAACAAGTCGTACGAGGTAACAGTCGAAGATCTAACCGACGCCCTTCCCTATCAGGCTCCCATGGCACCGGCGGCTTCGGCGTCGACTGCCAGCGCACAGGCCGCCAGCGCACAGGCCGCCAGCGCACAGGCCGCCAGCGCACAGGCCACCCCGCAACCAGCAATGGGACCGGCGGTGCCGAAACCACAACTTCCGCTCGACGCGGGAGCCGTCACCAGTCCGATGGCGGGCTCGATCAAATCCCTCTTGGTCAAAGCGGGAGACCCTGTCAAACCGGGTCAGCCGTTGGTCGTTCTGGAAGCGATGAAGATGGACAATCAGATCACGGCACCGGTCACGGGTGCAGTGAAACGCGTCAATGTTGCCGTGGGCGAATCGGTCCAAGAAGGTCACGTCTTGGTCGTATTGGAGTAGCCAATGCTTTGGGCTCAGGAAAACTCGTTGCCATTGGTTGAATTCACACTGGCTCCGTTGTGGGAGGAGCACGGCATCCCGCTGGCCCTGATGGGTATCTTCGTCGTCTTTGTCGCGCTCGCTCTCGTGTTATTGTTCATTCGACTATTGCCTCGCCTATTGGCCTGGGTCACCGGACCAACCTCGGCCCCATCTCTGCCTTCACCGCCGGCGCCTGCAAACGAAGCGTTGCCCGAGGAAATCCTGGTTGTCATCGCCGCCGCCGTCGCCGTAACGCTCGGCGCGCCGCATCGCATTGTGAGTATCCGCGGTTTGACGCCCGGGGAATTCGGCTGGTCCCTCGAGGGTCGGATGCAACATCACCAATCACATCGCTTCAGGAACCGGAATCACTGATGAAACGCTCCAGAGCGACCACTTTGTAGCAACTACCGACAGGATGCTCGATGAGCCTAATTGATGACTTGATGACAAAAGTCAGCCAACTGTACGAGGCCACGGCCTTGGCAGGGATGGAGTCCGGCAACCTGATCATGATTGCGATCGGAATCGGCTTCATTTATCTCGCGATTGCCAGACACTACGAACCACTCCTGCTCGTGCCAATCGGCTTCGGTGTGATCGTGGGCAACATTCCGTCGGCCGCGGGCATGTCTCTCAGTGTGTACGACGACGGTACGGTGTTGCGATACCTCTACTTCGGCGTCGAGAAAGGCATTTACCCACCGTTGATCTTTCTGGGCATCGGCGCGATGACCGATTTTTCTACGATGCTCTCCAACCCCAAGCTGATCTTGTTGGGAGCGGCAGCTCAGGTCGGTGTGTTCCTGACCTATTTGGGTGCCCTTACGCTGGCATTCACGCCACAGGAAGCCGGCGCCATTGGCATCATCGGCGGCGCCGATGGTCCGACGGCGATCTTCCTCTCCTCGCGTCTCGCTCCCGAACTGCTCGGGGCCATCGCCATCGCGGCCTACTCGTACATGGCGCTGGTGCCCGTTATCCAGCCGCCGATCATGCGACTGCTGACAACGCGTGACGAGCGCAGGATTCGTATGCAACCTTCGCGTCAGGTTTCACGGCAAGAGCGAATCGTTTTCCCGGTCGCCGCCTTCTTGATTTGTGCGACGTTGGCGCCGGGCGCCATTGTCTTGATCGGCATGCTCTTCTTCGGAAATTTGATGAAGGAATGCACGGTCACCGATCGCCTGGCCCTCACGGCCCGCTCGGCGATGATCGACGTGGTGACCATCCTGCTGGGCTTCTGCGTCGGTGCAAGTACCAACGCGCAGCATTTCCTGCAGGCCAAGTCGATCTTGATCTTTGGACTGGGGGCGATTTCGTTTGCCGTCGCGACCGCCTGTGGAGTGCTATTTGCCAAACTGATGAACCTGTTCTTGACGGAGAAGATCAACCCCCTTGTGGGAGCTGCAGGCGTGTCGGCCGTACCCGATTCGGCGCGCGTTGTTCACGTGGTCGGGCAGCAGGAAGATCCGCAGAATTTTCTCCTCATGCATGCCATGGCGCCGAACGTCGCCGGTGTGATTGGCTCCGCAATTGCCGCGGGAGTACTCTGGTCACAACTCACGAATTGATCGCCGCAGGTTGGCGCTTCAAGCCATCAACGGATGCGTCTGCGGAATGCAGCGGCGCTCGAACAGCACGTAGTCGAAATGAGGACGGAGGTTGAAATGTTTTTGGCTGGCGATATTGGCGGCACGAAGACAGCCCTGTCGCTGTTTTCGGCAGATGGCGGCCCGCGTGAATCGGCCAGGAAGGCCGTCTTTCGGAGTCGAGACTACGCAAGCCTCGAAGAAATCGTCACGCACTTCCTGGCGGACGCGATTGCTCAATCGGCTGGTGACAGGACGCGGGCAACGGACGACGTCAACGTGACATCGGCCGCCTTTGGTGTCGCCGGCCCGGTGATCGACCATGAAGCGAAGATTACCAACCTCGCGTGGACCGTCACCAGGCAGGCATTGGCCGACCTCCTCCAACTCGATTCGCATCGCGTCCAACTCCTGAACGATCTGGAAGCGACGGCAAACGCGGTGCCACAACTGCTTCCCGAAGACGTGCAGACGCTGCACGGCGGGAGGCCGGTCGCGCACGCTCCGATCGCGGTGATCGCTCCCGGAACGGGACTCGGGCAGGCCTATCTTACCTGGGATGGAACGCAGTATCGGCCGCACGCCTCGGAAGGGGGCCACGTCGATTTCGCCCCCTGCAACCAGTTGCAGCTAGATCTCCTGAACTACCTGTACCAGACATACGATCATGTGAGTTTTGAACGGGTTGTCTCTGGCCAGGGGATCCCCAGCATTTACCAGTTCCTCCGCGATACCGGGCGGGCGGTAGAACCCGCTACGTTAGCGATGGAGCTAACGCGGGCAGACGACCCGACACCGGTGATCATGTCGCGCACGGCTGAATTCCCAATTTGTCAGCAGACGCTCGATGTGTTCGTGGAGATTCTCGGGGCCAAGGCCGGGAACGTGGCACTGTCGTTAATGTCGCGCGGCGGAATTTTTTTGGGAGGCGGGATCCCGCCTCGCATCCTGCCCGCGTTGCGTGATCCTCGCTTTCTGAAGCCATTCTTCAGCAAGGGCCGCTTCAGCGCCATGATGGCCCAGATCCCGCTGCACGTAATCACGAATCCGGAAACCGCATTGCTCGGCGCCGCCTGCGCTGCCATGGCGCAAGCATAGCCATCCGGCAACGCCGGGGGCGACACCAATGACAAAAAAAAATGACGCGGCGCCAGGGGTCAAGCGACGTCGCTGGCAACCGGTCATTTTTCGTGCCATGCAGAACATGGCCAACTAATCCTGGCGCCCAACCGGCGCGGCTGGACCTATTGCGACAAATCAAAGACTAGCGGCTCCATGCCGTCAGAAACCTCCGCGGTCAGCGACGTCTGCTGGTTGTACATGGCGGGGATGATCTGCCGAGTATCATCGACGAGTTCATCCGTCTCCTCACTACCCACTTCGGAATCGCCCGCATCCGCACCGGCACCACCGGCGGATTGGTAAGACAGGATGCGGACTTGGTACGAGCCGGCATTGGGCCCCACGTCCTCGGGAATCTCAAACTTGCCATTGGCAATGACCCCGTCGGCCTGCCGCAGTTCCCCGTCACCGACGAAGAAGATGTTTCCTTCGGCTAGCGGTTGGCCGTTGAAATTCACTGTCCCGGTTACGGCCACGCGTGGCGGCCCCTCGTATGAAGCGCCTCCGCAACCGACCGAAGAGATCAGCGCAAGGACTGTGGTGATAACACAAACACAACGGCACATTAGGCCACTCCTGGAAAAGTAATTGACTCGATTTCGTGATTGAAAAGCGAGTGTTTGAGTCTCGCCGGCCTGCACGGAACAACTAGGGGATTTGCACCGGATTCTGATCTTGTCGATTGAAAAGGTTCGTCCAGACCGTGTTGTTGTTTGGATAGAAATGGTGCACTGGGTTGCTGCATTTCCCGCCCGTGGCGGCTTCGATGGTTTCGGAGATGAAATGAACCGAACCATCGCAAAACACTACTTGCACGCCTCCCGGATGTTCGCTCTGCAACCCATACCGTGTGCAATCGTAATTGAATCCTCCGATGGTATTTCCGTCCCACCAATGGCCGTCGGTATGCACCGGATTCGGCTTGACATTGGCGGCTTGCAAGGCGGCGTGATAGCCAACGAGATTCGGCTTGTAAACCACGCGAAACCCGACTGACGACGTGCTGCAACAGGTGCGCCCGACCCAGACGGCACCACAACCTTGGAAGTGATCACGCTCGCCAACCAACATCGTACTGGAGGTCCCGTCGATGATCTCGGCCATGCTGTGCGATGTGTGCGGGGGATTGGCGCCTGCGTCGTAGGCAGCGACGCTCTCGCTGACAACGTAGTTACTTGGACCGCCATTGCTGAAGCGCCCGTTGAGCGCTTTGTTGGGCAAACCGCCATCGGAAGGGCAACGGTAAACGCTGAGGTGAAGTTGCTGCTCCGCCTGGTTGGCCGGCCGAACGGTGACCCTCGCATTGCGATTGTCGGTCAACGTGTCGTACAGCGGCTGTTGCTCCATGAAGGGCAAAATGAAGCAGCCCCAGCCCCACTTGGTCTCTTGCCAGCCGTTGCCCTCGATATAGCTGGGGGGGAAGATCTTGTAGGTGTCGTGATAGTTGTGAAAGGCGAGCCCGATCTGCTTGAGGTTGTTCGAGCACGACATACGGCGAGCGGCCTCTCTGGCGGCTTGCACCGCGGGTAGCAGCAGCGCGACAAGAATCCCAATGATCGCAATGACGACAAGTAGCTCAACAAGGGTAAATCCCGGCCGGCTTTTATTGGGCAATCGATTCATGACGTCCTCGTGTATGGGAGAAGTAGAAATGGAAAATGACAAGAAAATCGCGGGAATAATTAATAAGTCGATGCGTGAATTTACACACCCGGGAAACCTAGTTTTACCCAAAAGTGCTGAAATCCTCAAGAAGAGACGCCTATTTCTCGCCGATTTTGGCGTCCAACTCGGAATTGGCACATCCGGTCACCGCGGGAGACCGGTTTTCGATCGGAGTATCGTCGGGGCCGGCGCTTAAGCTAGCGGGTCGGTGCCGGCCCGCTGAGTCAACGCGGTTGCGTTGGGCCGCGGATCTGGGGACAAGCACGCAGCTTGGTTGTCCTCAATCAAACCATCCAGGAAATCCAAACAAGCCCTGGAACACCAAGCAAGCGCCGCCGGCGTGCGTTTCCGCGAATCGCGATGAATCTGGTGCTGTCCAACGAATCTACGTCGGCCGACCGTACCAGCCGGCCATCGCCGACCGGTCGACTTCCCATGTCGCTTGCGAGCGGCCGCAACCGAGCGATCAACAATAGCGCGCCCTGTCGCACATGATCGGCGCGCGCGGCACGTTCCAAAACGGCGCGGTCGCTGGCGGGCAGTTGCGAGTTTTATCGCAGCGCGGGCGTCTTCAAGGCCTGACGCTGCCATCTTGCGATGGTCGGGATTGAGGGCTGCGCCGCGCCGGCAGCCAGCTCCATCCTTGGCATAGCCTTTGCAACTCATTCCGCTCCCTCGGCTGATTTCATGAAAGGACGTACCATGAAGACAACAACGCTCGCAGACAGCAAAGCGGATCCGATGATCGTCACGGTGCAACAGCACATTTTGCGTGAGCAGCGTGAGCACTCACCCCACGCCACCGGCAGCTTCTCCTGGCTGCTATCCGGGATTACGCTGGCGACCAAGATGACCGAAGCACGTGTTCGTCGAGCTGGGTTGCTGGACGTGATTGGTTCGGCGGGTGGGATTAATGTGCAAGGCGAAGTCCAGCAGAAGCTGGACGTGTATGCCGATCAAGCGCTGGTGCATTGCCTCGGCGTACGCGAAAATGTCGCCATTATCGCCTCCGAGGAAAGCGAGGAAGCGATCACCTTCGACGGACGCGATGGCAAAGGAAAGTATGTCGTCGTGTTTGACCCGCTGGACGGTTCCTCAAACATTGATGTCAATGTCAGCGTCGGGACCATCTTCTCCATCCTGGAACTTCCCGAAGGCATGAAGTGCACCGATGACCCCACGCGTGCCTGCCTGCAGGCAGGTGTGAGACAGTTGGCGGCCGGTTACGTCGTTTATGGGTCTTCGACGATCATGGTCTACACGACCGGGCATGGCGTGCACGGCTTTACACTCGACCCGTCATTCGGCGCGTACGTGCTCAGCCACGAGAACATTCGTATGCCCGAACAAGGGTGTTACTATTCATCCAACGACGCGTACTGGGATACCTTTCCCGACGTCTATCGTGACTACTTGAGCCATCTGCGCAACGGGGGCATGGGTCGTCGTTATGCCCTTCGATACATCGGCTCGCTGGTCGCCGACTTCCACCGCACGCTGCTGCGCGGCGGGGTTTTCCTCTATCCGCCAACCGACAAGAACCCCGACGGAAAATTACGCTTGCTTTACGAAGCCAACCCGGTCGCCTTTATTGCCGAACAGGCAGGAGGTTTCGCGACTGCTGGAACGCAACGTGTGATGGAAATTCAGCCCACCGAAATCCATCAACGGACGCCGCTGATTGTGGGTGGAAAATCGGAGATGGAGGCGTTTCAGCACTTCGTGCAACCGTCCAAAGCTCCAGCGTCCGAGTTGCCAGCGTCCATTGCAGGGTAGAATCGGCACAGGCCACGTCACGTGCCAAGTGACTTGAGCAGTGCCGCAATGCGTTCCCGTGTATCTTCGGACTGAAGGATTTCCGCACATTGTTGCGTGATGGACGCCCGGTCTCGGTCATCGACGCCAGCGTGGTGTGCCAGCAAATTGAGCTGTTGTTTGGTATTGGCCACCGCCCCGGCGGAACAAGCGGTAATTCCCCTCGCGATCTTCCGCACAACGCGATCCAGGTGTGTCGCTTGCACAACGTGGTTGTAGAGACCGGCGTGGTACGCGTCGTCTGCAGAGAGTGTCGCCGCGGAGAACAATAGCTCCTTCGCCTTGTGGATTCCCATGACGCGCAGCCAAAAGGCGTGCAAGTCCAGCGACAGCGGGATGCCCAACCGGTTGGAGGTAATGGCGACATCCGAATTTTCCGTGGCGACGACGATGTCAGCGCTCAGCAGGAGGATCAGCCCTCCACCGTAGACACGGCCTTCCACCGCGGCGATCACCGGAAACGGCACGGACCGAATCTTGCGCGCGACCTCCAATGTCGGGTTCTCCGCATGCAGGTCTGCAAGATCCAGTTCAGATAGATCGTGGCCGGCACACCAGATGCTAACGCCGGGGTTGGCTCGTAGGATCACGACTCGCAGTTCGTCCCTTTCAGCCTGGTCAAGCGCTTGGAGCAGTTCCTCGGCCATCGGCTCGTTGAACGCATTGCGTTTGTCGTCGCGATTAAGCGTCAGCGTCGCGACCCTGGATTCGTCAACGGTGTATTTAATCAGAGGCATGATTACTCCGTGATCGCCGCCGGGGATGGGAATCGTGTCAGCGCGGGGATAACTGGCAGCCAGGCACGGTTCGATCAGGCAAACTTCATGATTGGCTGGTCGACCGCCAACGTATCACCAACCGCGGCCATGACCTTTTCAACTGTGCCGTCACGTTCCGAGCGTAGCACGTTTTCCATTTTCATGGCCTCGACAACGGCCAGATCCTGGCCCGCTCGGACTTCATGACCTTCGCCAACGATCAATTGCGTCAGCATCCCGGGCATCGGCGAGAGCAAGAATTGCGAGGTATCGACGGGAGCCTTGTCCGGCATGCAGGCGAGCAATTCGGCGGCCCGATCCGTGAGCACCATGATGTCGACTTGCGCTCCCCAATGAAACAAGCGGTAGTACATGTTGCGACGTTCGACCTGAATGCAAACGTCGGTTCCATTGACCGTGCCGCGAAAGAGTGGCTGACCAAACTGCCAGTCGCTGCGGACCTGATAACGCTTCTCTTCGTAGGTAATATCTTGGCCTCCGTCGGCGAGTTGCATCTCGACCATCTGCCGCTCGCCGTTCATGACGATGACCCAGCGATCGCTCACGATCCGTTCGTAGCCGGGTAGTTGCCCGCTGATACCGGCGGCGCGGTCCATGTACTGCCGGTGGATGGAAGCAGCAACGACGATCAACAACGCGGGGTCGTCGTGGATCATGTCCGCGGGATGAAAGCCGTGGGGATATTCCTCGGCGATCATATTCGTGCTGATTCGCCCCTCGCGAAACCGCGGATGCTCGATGAGTGCCGCGAGAAAGCTGATATTGTGCGAGACGCCGCGAATGTACGATTCGTTCAACGCCTCGCGCATGCGGGTGATCGCCTGCCCGCGTGTCGCACCATGCGTGATCAGTTTGGCGATCATGGGATCGTAATGGATCGAGACTTCGCCACCCTCGTAGACGCCCGTGTCCACACGCACCCCGGCGGACTCCGGCGGCGGGAGATACCGGACCAGTCGACCGACCGATGGCAGGAAGCCACGAAATGGATCTTCCGCGTAGACGCGGGCTTCGATGGCCCACCCATCTCGTTTGACATCACCTTGGGCGATCGGCAGGCTCTCCCCAGCAGCGATCTTGATCATCAATTCCACAAGATCCAGCCCCGTAACGAATTCGGTCACCGGATGTTCAACCTGGAGCCGCGTGTTCATCTCCAGGAAATAGAAGTTGCGTTGGCGATCGACGATAAATTCGACAGTGCCTGCCGACTCGTAATCGACAGCGCGGGCCAGTGCGACAGCCTGGTCGCCCATCGCCGTTCGTGTCGCATCGTCGAGAAACGGCGACGGAGCCTCCTCGATCACCTTCTGATGCCGGCGTTGCAGTGAACACTCACGCTCACCGAGATGAATCGCCTGACCATGCTTGTCGGCGAGAACCTGAATCTCGATGTGGCGTGGTTCTTCAATAAACTTCTCCAAGAACACGCGGCCGTCGCCGAACGACGCCTTCGCTTCGTTGGTGGCGCGAAGAAATCCATCGCGACATTCGTCGTCATTGTGGGCGACACGCATCCCCTTGCCGCCGCCACCGGCACTCGCCTTGAGCATCACCGGATAGCCGATTTCCTGGGCGATCGCGACGGCCGTGTCCGCGTCTTCGATGATGTCGGGATGGCCCGGAATCGTGTTGACACCGGCTTCTCGGGCCAACTTCTTCGACGTGATCTTGTCCCCCATGCACCTGATGGCCTGCACATTCGGGCCGATAAACGCGATCCCGGCTTCCGCCAGTCGTTCGGCAAACGTCGCATTTTCTGAGAGGAATCCGTAGCCCGGATGCACCGCTTCGGCACCCGTCGCTTGGCAGACCTGGAGGATTTTGTCGATATCGAGGTAGCTCTGGGCGGATGGGGGCGGTCCAATCAATACGGCCTCGTCCGCCATCGCGACGTGTAGCGCGTCACGATCCGCCTCCGAATAGACGGCGACTGTCTGGAGCCCCATTCTTCGCGCGGTCTTGATGACACGGCAAGCAATTTCGCCACGATTCGCGATGAGAATTTTGTTGAACATGGTAGTCGGTGGTGAGCTCGCGAGAGGTCCCGTTGGTGACTTCGATCCGCTGCTGGGTGACGTTGCCAACCAGGCAAACTACAGCGGGATATTTCCGTGCTTGCGCCACGGGTTTTCTAACTTCTTTTCTCTCAACATGGCCAACGAGCGGCAGATGCGTTTCCGCGACTCCCGGGGCATGATGACGTCGTCGATGAAGCCGCGTTTCCCGGCAATAAATGGGTTGGCAAACTTGAGGCGATACTCTTCGGTCAATGCTTCAATCCGCGCGGGATCGTCGAGTTCCTTGCGGAAGATAATCTCCACGGCGCCCTTGGGCCCCATGACCGCGATCTCGGCGCTTGGCCAGGCAATATTGACATCGCCACGGAGGTGCTTCGACGCCATCACGTCGTACGCACCACCGTAGGCCTTCCGAGTGATCATCGTAATCTTTGGAACGGTCGCCTCCGCATAGGCGTACAGCAGCTTGGCACCATGCTTGATAATGCCACCGTATTCCTGCGCGGTCCCGGGTAAGAATCCGGGGACATCCACGAGTGTCAAAATCGGGATGCTAAAGGCATCGCAAAAACGAACGAACCGCGCGGCTTTGATCGATGACTTGATATCGAGGCATCCCGCCAGGACCAGGGGCTGGTTGGCAACAATACCGACGGGAAATCCCTGCATCCGGGCAAAACCGACGACGATATTCTTTGCATGCTCCGGCTGCAACTCAAAAAAATCCGTGTCGTCGACGATCTTCAGAATCAGCTCTTTCATGTCGTACGGCTTGGTCGCCGAGTCAGGAACGAGCGTGTCAAGCGACGGTTCGATGCGGTCTGCCTTGTCGGGAGTCGGGCGGTGCGGAGGTGCGACACGATTATTGGCCGGCAAGTAATTGATCAAGCGCCGCAGCATCGCCAACGCTTCCACGTCGTTCTCAAAGGCCCGGTCCGCGACTCCCGAAATCGTCGAGTGAGTCACGGCGCCTCCCAGTTCCTCCTGGGTCACCTCTTCGTGCGTCACCGTCTTCACCACTTCAGGTCCCGTGACGAACATATACGAACTGTCCTTGACCATGAAGATAAAGTCGGTCATGGCAGGCGAATAAACCGCACCGCCTGCACACGGCCCCATGATCAACGAAATCTGAGGCACCACACCCGACGCCAGCACGTTGCGTTGAAAGACGTCGGCGTAACCGCCCAGGGACGCGACGCCCTCCTGGATGCGCGCGCCGCCTGAGTCGTTAATCCCAATGACCGGGGCGCCAACCTTGATGGCATGATCCATCACTTTGCAGATTTTCTCCGCATGGGCTTCCGACAGCGAACCGCCAAAAACCGTAAAGTCCTGGCTGAAGATAAAGACCACGCGCCCGTTGACCGTCCCATAGCCGGTAACAACGCCGTCGCCGGGGACACTCTGCTGATCCATCCCGAAATCCGTACAACGATGCTCGACAAACATGTCCCATTCTTCAAACGATCCAGGATCCAGGAGCAGCTCGATCCGTTCGCGCGCCGTCAATTTGCCTTTTTTGTGCTGGGCTTCGATCCGACGCTGACCGCCTCCCATTTCTGCGGCAGCACGTTTCTCTTTCAATTGCCGGACAATGTCTTGCATGCTCTCGCTCGCTCTCTCGATGTCGAAGTGATCGGGACTCCGAAACACAACACCTCGTATCCGCAGCCTACGCGTCTGCGGCGATCCATCATCTCACACTTTCGCGGTCGAATGGTCCGCGATCCAGTTAGTCGCTTGCGGCCAGAGTTGTCGGTGGGCCTTCGAGCTCACCGCCAAGCCAATATGTCCCGCGGCAATCGACAGCGACTTTACTTCGGCTGAACCAACGTGTCGCCGCAGCGCTGTACTGGAACTCGGCGGGACGAGATGGTCCTGGTCGGCGACCAACAGGAGCACAGGACAGGTGATCTCCCGCAAACGCACCCGGGCACCGTCGAGGGACAATTCTCCTTTGACAAGCTGATTCTGCTGATACAGGGCTTTCACATACTCACGGAACGTTTCGCCCGCCACCGGGATGCTGTCGCTGGCCCACCGCTCCATGGCAAAGAAGTTATCGAGAAACGCGTCATCTCCCAGCTTCTCGCACAGCGTCAAATACTTCTCGGTAAAGTTTTGCACCGGTTTCATGAGTTGAAAGCAATACTGTAAGAACTCGCCTGGGCAGTTGCCGTAAGTGTCAATCAGTTGATCCACGTCAAAGTGGTCTTTCCGCGCCCATACATTCAACAACCCTTCCTCGCCGCCAAAATCGATGGGGGTCGCCATCAAAATCAGATTGCGAACGCGGCGTGGTTGCAACGCCGTGTAGATGGTCGACATGGTCCCGCCCATACAATAGCCCAGCAGATTTAACTGCGGAGTCGCAGCCTCGCCGCAGACAACCTCCGTGACGTTGCACAGGTAGCGGCCCACATAGTCGTGCAACCGCAGGCCTTGATCCGCGCTGGTCGGAACGCCCCAATCGATCAAGTAGACGACGAACCCTTGCTCAAGCAATCGCTGTATGACGCTACGGTCTGCTTGCAGGTCCAAGACGTAGGGCCGGTTAACCAATGCGAAGCAGATCAGAATCGGCTCCGCATAGCGAATATTCAGGGGCCGGTATCGTAACAGTCGTAGCGGCCCTTCGTGATAAACGACTTCGTGGGGCGTCACCCCTTGGAGCGGTCCGGTGTCGGTGCGAGGGATACGCAAGGCCTCCAGAAACCGATCCCAGCCATCGGCAGGGCCGGACGGAGCGGGCTGCTGGTCCATGGCACCGACCCGTTGTTCCAACTGCTCCAGACGCACGTTGACCGCCGCTTCGAGGTGCTCCAAGCGGGCTTCCAGGCCACCCAACCGATCCTCTGCCGCGGCATCGCCCGAGCCGGGAGTATCCGGTGGCGAGAAGCCGGCTTTCTTTGCCAGGATCATCGCCTCAATGTGAGCTTTCATCACCTGCAAGAACGGTGCGCTGCGCAAGTAGGCATCGGCGTTGGAACTTAGCGCATCGAACCACTGCCGCCGCCAGGCGTGCGGATCGGAAGCCCCATCGAACCCGCCCAGCATTTCCGTGGTCGCTTCGTTCGCCTGGTGAACGCAAGCGGCCCACTGGTTGACAAACGGCTGAAAATGCGGCGGCCAGGAGTTCGGGTTATTGTCTTGCTCGGCCATGCTCTCACGCGATTCACGGGCCCGGCGTTTCCACCGTGTAGCTCGTCAACGCCTTCATATAGTTGGCTCGCTCCAACGCACCGGCATCCGGGCAGTTGCCGCGACTCATGCTACCCTTGAGTTGTTCTACGGAATCATACTCATTCTCTTCCAACCATGTGGTCATCTCGGCGAGCATCGTGCGGATTCGATCCGGGCCTTCCATCAACAGAATACTGGCCATCATGGTTACATCTGCACCCGCCAAGAGCAGCTTGATCGCTCCCTGCATGCGGTGAACCCCGCTGGTCGCAGCGAGCGATACTTGCAACTGATCGCGGAGGATCGCAATCCAGCGGATCGGGCCCCTCGCTTCGTGACGATTGCTCAACACCAGATCCGGCTTCATTTGCAGCGTCTCGAGATCGATATCGGCTTCAACGTACCGGTTGAACAAGACCAGTGCGTCGGCTCCGGCGGCCACCAGATGCTGCGCGACGTTGGGGAGACTGGTGAAGTTTGGTCCAATCTTAACTGCCAAGGGGAGTGCCACTGACTGCCTCACGCTGGCCACGAGTTCGATATAACGTTGCTCGACATCGGCCGCCGTTGTCTCTGCCGCGGTGGGGACAAAGTAGATGTTCAATTCCAACGCATCGGCGCCCGCCTCCTCGATCATCTTCGCATAACGAATCCAACCACCGGGCGAGGCGCCATTCAAGCTGCCGATGATCGGCATCGAGACGGCCTGCTTGGCCGCTTCGATATGGCGGATGTAGTCCCGCGGTCCCGTGTTGTACTCCTGCAGCACGGGGAAATGTGTTAACGATTCGGCGAAGGACTCGGCCTGATATTCGAACAAGCGGTTGAATTCAGTCTCCTCATGTTCAATCTGCTCTTCGAATAGCGAAGGCAAGACGGCCATCGCCGCGCCGGCATCTTCCAATCGGCGAAGCATCTCGACGCTTCCCGTCAACGGGGCACAGGCCGCCACCGCCAGCGGGTTCTTCAGTTTCATGCCAAGATAGTATGTGCTCAAGTCAACGCTCATGCTTCCCCCTCCTGGAAATCACCGGCGGCTTCTCGTTCAACGCCCGCCATCTGTTCGTAGTAATGCCAGCGGTTATCAATGTCCTTTTGCGCCAGGTCGTACAGGTGCCTTGCACGTTCCGGGTCGGTCCGTTCCAGCATGGCAAAGCGGGCCTCCTGGCGGGCAAGAT
>JAUIHJ010000826.1 GCA_030432015.1 bacterium | reverse complement strand
GGTTTGAAAGAGGGTAAGTCTGGCGTGGGACTCACCACGATCTTCGACGCCAGCAAGTTTCCGACCAAGATCTCCGCCGAAGTCCGTAACTGGGATATTACCGACATCGGCGAAGATCCCAAGCTCTGGGAGAAACGAGGACGACATTCCCGGTTTGCTGCCGGGGCCGCCAAACAGGCGGTTGATTCATCCGGCATTCTCACCAAGGATCTCGATCCGGTTCGCCTAGGAGTGTACCTGGGGAGCGGTGAAGGCAACCAGGACTTTTCATCCTTCACGCGGATGGTCACCGCCGCCATCGCCAACACCAAGCCCGGTGAAGATCTCAGCATCGCTGACTTCACGCGGGTCGGTCTGGCCACGCTCGACCCCATGACCGAACTCGAGCAGGAACCGAATATGCCGGCCGGCCACCTGGCCAGCATGTTTGATGCCCAGGGACCGAACTTTAACTGTCTCACCGCCTGTGCCGCCAGTAGTCAAGCCATCGGCGAAGCAACGGAGATTATTCGCCGCGGCGATGCCGACGCCATGATCTCTGGCGGGACCCATAGCATGATCCACCCTTTCGGTGTGACCGGCTTCAACCTCTTGACCGCGCTCTCAACCCGCAATGACGAACCGGAGCGGGCTTCACGGCCTTTCGATCGTCTTCGTGATGGCTTTGTGCTGGGTGAAGGCGCCGCAATGATCATTCTGGAAGAGTTGGAACACGCCAAGGCACGCGGCGCTCAGATCTACGGCGAGATCCTCGGCTATGGCACCACGGCCGACGCGTACCGGATCACCGACATTCACCCCGAAGGTCGTGGCGCGATCGGTTGCATGCGAATGGCGATCGGCGACGCGGGGATCGACCCGTCGGACGTCGATTACATCAATGCGCACGGCACGAGCACCACAGTCAACGATAAAGTCGAGACCAAGGCCTGCAAAGAGGTCTTTGGCGAAGGTCCCGCCGGTAAACCGGTTTCCAGCACCAAGAGCATGATGGGGCACCTGATCGCCGCCGCCGGCGTGACCGAGTTGATCGTCTGCCTGATGGCGATCCGGGACAATGTGCTGCCGCCCACCATCAATTACGAAAACCCGGATCCGCTCTGCGATCTGGATTACATTCCCAACGAAGCCCGCGAGGCTCCCTGTGATATCGCGCTGAACAACAGTTTCGGCTTCGGTGGTCAGAATATTTCGTTGGTTGTCGGTGGATTTCACGACTGAGGGCGGCACGCGACGAATGCGTACCGACCTTCGCTCCGCTGGCTGCGCCCAGTTCGTTTTCTTCCGGCCAGCAGTCAGTCTTCCGCCGACTCTGCGCAGGAAACATCTCATTCGAGGGTCCGATGGTCGCTACACACGTCTTCTTTTGTCTACACGTTGTCACCACGCTCGGAGCCGCTCCAGCCGCTGCGATGGACCAGCCGTTCGAGAAGCTGGCAGCAGACTATGTCGAGCAGTTTTCGCAATTCTCCCCGGTGGCCGCAACGCAATTGGGAGACCATCGCTTTGACGGCGAACTGGATCGTGTCACCGCCGCGGCGCGCCGCAAGTCAGCGGACTTTAACCGCGACATGCTCGCCCGATTGGCTGCGATTGACACCACCCAACTCTCGCGAGCCAACCAGGTTGACCACGCGCTGCTCGAACACGAGTTGCGAGCACGGCAATGGCGAGCCGAAGTATTGCAAGAATGGGCGTGGAACCCGCTGGTTTACACGGAACTTGCGGGCGGTGCCATCTACGGCTTGATGGCGCGTGAATTCGCACCGCTGCCAACCAGGTTGGGCCACGTTGCGGATCGGCTCACCAAGTTTCCGCAAATGTTCCGTGAGATTCGCGCGACGCTGGAACCCAAGCGGGTACCACGCATTCATGCAGAGACTGCCATCAAGCAAAATCCGGGCGTCGTCAGTATCCTCGCCAACATGGTCGAACCCCACCTGAGTGAACTCGCGGAGGTGGAACGTCGGCGGTTGGTCCAGGCGATCGCGGTCGCCAAGGAAGCGGTCCAGGAACATCAGACATGGCTGGAGACCGAACTCTTGCCGCACGCCCTGGGGGACTTCCGTCTCGGGAAGCAGCGCTTCGACGAAAAACTTGCCTTCACCCTGCAGACATCGCTTTCACGTCAGCAGATCCGCGAGCGAGCGGAAAGCGAACTCCAGCGTGTCCGGGCTGAGATGTACACGATGGCCTCGGGCGTCTACCGGCAGCGGCATCCTTACACCAAGTTCCCTGCAGCACCGACGGCGGAATTCCAGCAAGCCATCATTCGGGCGGCTTTGGAGGTGGCTTATGCAGAGACTCCACCCGCCGACCAAGTGGTCGAAGCGGCCCGCGCGTCGCTGGCGCTGACAACAAAATTCGTCCGGGACAAGGACCTCATCACGATCCCCAGCGATCCGTTGGAAATTATCGTCATGCCCGAGTTTCAACGGGGCGTTTCATTGGCCTATTGCGACTCGCCGGGCCCGTTGGACGTTGGGCAGAAAACGTTCTACGCTGTCGCTCCGTTGCCCAAGAGTTGGAACGCCGAGCAAATTCGTTCGTTCCTGCGTGAATACAACATACGTTCGATTCACGATCTGACGGTGCACGAAGCGATGCCCGGCCATTTCGTCCAGCTGGCGCATTCCAATCGCTACCCAGGCAAGCTCCGCGCGGTGCTCGCCTCGGGCGTCTTTATCGAAGGTTGGGCGGTGTACACAGAACAGATGATGGCCGATGAAGGGCTGCTCGACGGTGACCCGCTGATGGGCCTGATCGCGCGGAAGTGGTATTTGCGCGGCATCGCCAACGCCATTCTCGATCAGGCCATGCATACCGAAGGCATCACCCGCGACCAGGCCATGCGGCTGATGATGGAGGACACATTCCAAGAGGAACGTGAAGCGGCTGCGAAGTGGGTGCGTGCGCAACTCACATCGACGCAACTCTCCACGTACTTTGTCGGCTATCTCGAACACGCCGACCTGCGCCGCGCAGCGGAGCAGCAATGGGGCCAGGATTTCCAACTGAAACGTTATCACGATCAGGTCCT
>JAUIHJ010000070.1 GCA_030432015.1 bacterium | reverse complement strand
TGCGGGGGCGCAAGAGTTCTGCCACTGAACCTGCCTTTCTTGGCGTCGCCCGAGGTCGGATATGCGTTTTGAGACCTTATCTTCCCATTCTAAAGACAGACGTCGGCTAACCGGTTGATGCTTATCAGCTAGTCCGAGGCTAACTTGTGACCACCTGGTGTATCGCAAGTCGTTTCTGCCCGCGGAATCGCCAGGCCCTGGCAATGGTGGTTCGAGAGATGCGCATGTTCTGTTACACCGAACGAAACATTTCCAATCTGATGTAATGCGCGGCCCACCTGAACCGCGCGGCACTCTCCAATCACGGATATTCAACATGGCCGGTAAACGAACTCACCCTCGCAGAATCGCAGCGCCACTTCACAAGACGCAACGGGCGCGGAAACGCTTCCTGTCGCGTGTCACCAGTCCTGAGGCATTGGAGCCGCGCGTGCTGTTGGCGGCTGATCTGCTTGCGATGCAGCACCAGGCGCCGAATGTGGAATGGAACCAATCTGGGCAACTGTTGCAGGATTCCGAGCTGGCATTCCGGCCGGGTGAGTCGCCACGCGTCTTCGCTTTGCCCTCCGGCCAACCGACGGATGTCGAACTCCAAACCGGAATGTCCGGGTTGGTGGCTCCCGCCACGCGGGCGATCGTGTTCGTCGACGCGGGCGTCGACGACTACCAGGCGCTACTGGACGACGCTTTAAGCTTTACGTTTTCGCGTGCTGAGTCAGATAGCGTACACGTGGTCGTGTTGGATGCCGGCCGTGACGGTGTCGATCAGATCAGTGAAGTTCTGAGCAGCCATCAAGACGTTGAGGCTGTTCATGTGTTGTCGCACGGTTCGACCGGCAGTCTGCAACTGGGCAATTCGATCTTGGATGTCGGCAACCTCGACGAGTACGCGGCACAACTTCGTCAGTGGAGTGCATCGCTCACTCAGGACGCCGACATTCTGCTCTACGGTTGCAACGTCTCGGCCGACACATGGGGCGTAAACTTCGTACAACAGATTGGCTCGCTAACCGGTGCAGACATTGCCGCATCCGTCGACTTGACTGGTAATGCGTCTCGAGGCGGCGACTGGGTGCTGGAAACGACGACCGGCCCGATCGACGCGCCCGCATTTTCATCCAACTATGCGAGCGTGCTGGCTGTCGTTCCTGGCGGAACAGCCGGTGTGGATGAGTATGTTATCGCGGCGACAACGGCGACGCGGGTGTCCGAAGCGCCCGCAGACACCCAGGGCATGCAACTCGATATCAAAGCCTTGGCTGCGAATGACATCATTACGGTCAACGCATTGTGGGATGCGACGTCTGTGGAGATCGATGGAGGGCCCGATCGCGACACCATCGATCTGAGCCAACTCGATCACGATGTTACCCTCACGTTCAAGGCCAACGGTACCGTTGACCGTATCAGTGTTGGAGCGGGGGCGGCTCCAAAGTCGATCGACACCGTCGTCGGGGTTGAAGTGATCAAGGGTGGCAAGCAAGACAACGTGCTCGACTTCAGCCTCTACACGGGCGGCGGATTGCAGTTCAGCATCAACAAGTCCCCAGGCGTCGCCAATCAAGTTGTGGTGAACAAGATTACCGGCATAGATGCCATGGGAAGGCCAGTGCTGGGTGACGAGGTGATCACGTTCGTCGGTGTCACCGATATCAAGGGTGGTCGGCAAAACGATCACTTCGTTTTCGAGAAAGGCGCGCTACTCTCTGGCAAGATCGATGGCCGGCAGGGTGAGAATACGCTGAACTACACCACCTTTGCCAAATCTGTCACCACGATACTGCCGGCACCCACGGTATTGAATCCACCCCCAGCGCCAAATTTCGCAGCAATTACACAGCCGCCGGCACAGATTGCGAATATCCGGCACATCATCGGCGGTTCGGCGTCTGCGTTTTTGGGCAGGGCGCCCGTGGGCAACCATCTCACCGGCAACGCCGAAGCGAACAATCTAACAGGTGGCACGCGCGACGACACGCTGGTGGGCGGGGACGGTGTTGACAGGCTGGTTGGCGGGCGAGGAAAGGACAGGCTCACAGGAGGCAAGGGTCCCGATGTCCTCCAGGGTGGCGAAGGCAACGACACTTACGTCTACAAGTTCAACGACTTCCTTACCGGGCATGTCTTGAGAACCGCCGACCATCGCGACACCGTAACGGAACTCCCAATTACGGAGGCCGATTCAAGTCCCGGGATAGCCGACAAACTGGATTTTTCGGACTTCCCCGAGTTCGCACAGGAGGATGACGAAGCCTTTGAGCTGACGTACTGGATCAACGCTCCTATCGAAGACGACGCGGCGGCGAGCCCCGGGGTCCAGGTGGGTCTGAGCACAAAGTTTGTTTCCCAGGATCTTGGCAACTTGTTTCCCGCTCCCGTGAAGAACGTGGAGAGTGTTGTTGTCGGCCAAGGCTATAACACGATGTATTTCGGCGACGACTGGAGTAAGTTCGACACCGGCGCCAACGTTGCCAAGAGTTTATTCGCAATCTACCGTCCCGATCAGGGACCAGTCGATGAGCTCAACCTCGACTTCTCAAATGTTACCAGCGATCTGCAATTCGATATCTACCGGGATGGCCTGGTTCTTGTCAAAGAAGTGGAAGTTGACAAAGCAACCGGTGAGTCAAGGGAAATAGACAATCCCTCACGGGTCTGGGCCGATGGCGTCTACGACCTGACGGGTGGCTCGGGCAACAACACCTATTTCTTCCATCAAGACGGGACACTTCTGGGTGGATTGAAAGCCGGTTCCGCGCTACCGCTGGGAAGCAAAGTCAATACTCTCAATTACTCTGATTACAACGCCCCGGTTGCCGTCAACCTGACAGATGCCCCGGTTGACTACGGTCAGCAGGCGACCATTGGCCCCAGCATGACGCCTGGCTTGCCAGGCCCTCGCCTGCCAAGTCAGGAACGTTGGATCTACCCCATCAATTCGAATCACACATTTTCGTTTCTGCCCAATCCCGATCCGGATTTTGACGGCGACGTATTCAAGTTTAATGGCGATGAGTCGATTGATGAGCAGATTTTCAAACGTGCATTGGCGCCAATCATTGGTCGCAGTGATTTCTCTGTCAGCAAGTCGCCCAAGGTGGGACTTCACGCCAATACCGATTTTACGGTCCGTTTTTCCGATCCAGGTGACGCGCTTGAGAATCCGCCACCTCTGTACGATCAATCCTTACCGAATCCCAATGTCAATCCGCCCAATCCAATTCAAGTCGCACCCATCGATGGCCAAACCGAAATCAGTCCGACTTTCGAGGTACACACCGATGCGTTCGACGGCACGTTTGATTTAAGAGCCGTCTTCCATGACCGAAACGGTCAGCAACTTCAAGCCACAGCGACCATCAATCATGACGAGCCACCGGCAGGCTTGGAAGAAGACAACAAACCTGGCCTGCAATATAAACTTCAAAAGGCGATTGATGATGTCATCAGAGCGAAAAAGCAAGACGCGAAACGAGACCCAGCGAATCACACGGAGTATGCGTTCGATGTCGATCCCCTCGTGCTGGTGTCGGGGATGGGAACAGGCGACTTCAAGTGGCGAATCACGTTTACGAACGCTGGTCCGGTCACATTGACCGAAGTTGTACACAACTTTGAAGCAGATCCACCCTTTGCTGGCATTCCGATTCACTGGGCGAGTGGGATTGCGGACGAAGATACGGTCACTGGCGTAACGCGAGTGATCGGGTCCGATGACAACGACCGAATCCATGGGGTGCCATTGGCGAAGTATGAGGTCGCGAATTTCGAGCTCAGAAGAAATGCCATGTTCCCCGATCAAGAACATCACATTCTGAAGTTGACAGGGTCGCACGCCTTAAGAACTGGCGACGCGGTTCTTTACGAGGCGGTCGATGGAACTGCCATCAATGGACTCATATCCGGCGCGATCTACTTTGTCGAAGCCCGAGATGTAAACGGTGACACGCAACTGACGTTCTATAAGGACGACAATGAGATCAAAAAACTGGGCAATGCGGTCGGGATGGCCGATGCGATCGAGATTAGTGACCCGGACCTCGCGAACCAGACGCGACACAGACTGTTCACCGTTCCGCGCGTCGATGGCGGAGGTCAAGCAAACCGGATCATTGGTGTGGTCGCCAACGACGCGGCCGTGGCACTCGGCGGCATCAACAACGACATCATCACGGGCACCTCCGGTGCCGACTTTGTCGATGGCGGTGCGGGAAACGACATCTTGTTTGGCGATGGCAGCCACAACGATGCCGCAGTTCCAGCCGCAGCCAACGACCACGATGTGATAACTGGCGGCAATCACGACGACCATGTTTTCGGTCTCTCCGGGCGGGACATACTGAAAGGTGGCTCGGGGAACGATTATCTCGCCGGCGGCGGTGGAAACGATCGGATCGAAGGGGGCATCGGCAACGATACACTTGCTGCCATCGGGAGTACGGAGGCCACGGATTACGATCGATTTATCGGCGGCGATAATAGCGACACATACATTTTCGGTGGTAACTGGGGTGTGGTGAGCATCGCCGAAGAAGAAGCGGGGGAAGGTCGCGACTCGATCGACCTCTCGTCCACAGGCCAAAGCTATGTTCATATACTCAGCGACGGCACTCTCTACTCAACGGCCGGCGCGCTTTACAACAAAACGGATCCGGAAGCTCCACCTGATGACCTGGGCAAGAAGAAACTAATCAGCGAAACTCACGAGAGCACGATTCGAGTCTCCGGCGGCAATGCCGTTGACATACGGCTGGCGACGCCTCTCAATAGCCTCAAGAAACCGGAATATCTGCTCAACAGCCCGCCCTCACCAGGTCATGTGGTTACCGAATGGGGTTTCGGATTCCATCAAACGGCGGAAGGAGTGAAGGGTGAACGGACGGTAACCGAAAAGACCCACGCCGTCGTCACAGCATTTGACAAGCCGAAATTGGGAGTTCCCTTGGCTCCACTCAGCCTGCGGTTGTGGGTCAAGAATGGGAATACCGCGAAGGTCTACAACCTCGCTTTTTCGGGCGGAAACTTCGCCAATATTGGCGCACTGAAAGATGAGTTGATCGGCAAGCTGCTTGTCCAACTCCGAGGGGGTCATGCAGTTCCGCCAGATGCCGCCGAGTTGGAACGATTGGGGTTCAAGGTAACGGACGACGGCAAAGGCCGACTCCAAATCACAGCGATACCCAATCGCGTATTCGACGATAACGGAAATATCGTACCGGCCCGCTTGGAAGTGACGGTTGCCGGCAAAAACACCGTTGTCGCCGGCGGCCAAGGTAACTTTCAAAGCTTTGAAGAAATCAAGCTTGGCGACGGTGCGCAAACGTTCGTGTTCGGAAACGATTACTGGGGTGGTGGCGGTTCGTCGGCGAATACGCTCTTACAATCACTGCCCCTTGCCAGCGTCGTTGGCCGCAGCAAACTTGGAATCCTGAAAATTGACACCACGGAGACCATCGAGGACGAAAACCCAATCGTTCTCGACTTCCGAGCCGTCAACCACGAACTTCGTTTTAACTTCAGCCCGATCCCAGGTGACGAAGACAGGGTCCGCTTGGTCGTCACCAAGGCTCGCGACTACAAGCTGCCGATCATTGGGCTGGGTCCCACGCTTCAGAATCAGAAAATCTTTTTCACCGCGATCGACAAGAACACGGAGATATTCGGCGGGCGTTTCAAGAACACGTTCAATTTCGACAAAGGGGCGACGTTCCAGGGCAAACTGGTCGGCGGTTCCGGGCAGGCAATCGGCGGGTTCTATACATTCCCTGGCCGCGTCACCGACAAGTTTCTCGGGACTGCCGCCCTGTTTGAGGGACTTGCCACCGGTCTCGGCGCGGCGGATTTGGCGGACGTCGTATTCGACGTCGAGAACTCGCTCAGTTATTCCAATCCGTTGGTTACCGTCAATGAGGACGGCAAACCGGCCCGCGGCAAGCTGGGAAAAACCGACCTCCTCACGTACGTGAACCTGGAACGGTTACGCATGGAATCCGAGCCGCCACTCTCAGCAACGGCGACGGTAGCACACGGCGCCGCTCAAGTTCTGTTCGGCAATTTGGTCGGCCCCCTGATTGACCTCGCTCATATTGGCATAAAGAAGGTCGACCCCAATCACAACACCACCGGTTTGTCGGGGCTGGCAGAGAATTTCAAGGACGTTGGTCTCGGCGACGTCACGGTGCGGAGCGGTTTCAATCTAGTACGCGGAACGGACTACTCTCCACGCGACATCCTCGACATTAAAGGGAACCCAACCGCATTACTGACAAGCGGTGCCGATACCATTCGCATCGGCGACGGCCCAGCCACACTCGCTCCGGGGATTCACGTCTTGGCCGGCGGATCGGGGGGCGACACCTACGAATTCAATACCCAGATTTGGGGTGCGGCGTTGGTCGTCGACGATGTCCTTTCGGTCGATTTCACCACCGGATCAACCGGTGGAGATTTTGCCGCAGGTGCAATCATTCCCGCCGACACCGTCGACTTTTCCAACTACTTTCGCGACCTCTACTTTACCGTTTGGAGGCCGACATTAGATGAGATTAAGGGAATTAAAGAAACATTCGGGTTCCTCGCCAATGGTGCCGAAGACGGCGTCACGCTCGGTACAAATGTGCTGCTTATCAGCACGTCTCCCGCAATATCAGAAGACGGCACGTTCGATCTTGGCAAACTACTCGCCGATGGAGTTACCGGATTAGGATTCAACATTGCGCTGGCAATCGGCGTCGAAAACATTGTCGGTGGCCGCCGGAATAATCAAGTAACCTTCGTCAACGGTTCCTCGCTCGGCGGACGCATCGAACCCGCGATGGGCGGCACATTGGAAATTGACTATCGACACTACGTCGACAGTGGCGTCACCGCAGGCGTCGATGTCAATCTCGGCTCCGGCGCCGATGTCGAAATCATTCCCACGCTCCAGGCCATCCTCAATGGAGCACCGGACGGCTTTGAAATATCGGACGACGACTACCCGAATTTCATTAACACCATCTGGCCCAATGCCACCTATCAGTTTGGCCGCGCCACCGGAACCGGAAACGGCAATTTCGGAGTCGCAATTGGCGGCAACGTTTTCGGAACGGAGTTGGACGATGAAATCACCGGAAACAACATCACCGGCAATACAATCGATGGCGGTGCAGGTGATGACACACTCAGGGGAAAAACGGGAAACGATACGATCCTTGGTGGTCCGGGTGACGACACCATCATCGGCGGTCCTGCCGACTCGGAAGACAGCGACAACACCACCAACACGGCATTGGACTTTGACCCCGATCGCGACATGCTGTTTGGAGGTGCGGGCGACGACTATGTATTTGGCGGATATGACAGGGACACCCTCACTGGCAATGCAGGCAAGAACCGAATCGACGGAGGCGATCACACCGATACCTACCACCCTGGCTCTCAAGACGACCTAACGCTGGCGACGGTCGTCGCAATTTCCCCAAGCGACACCGTTGCCGACTATCTGGTCATCGAGACGGATCCGGCTGCCACGAGTCAGTCCTACGAGCAGTCAATCGTGGTACCGGACCTGGCCGCGATGTTGTCCTTCGACCTGGATGGGCCATTTGACGTTTTGCTCGCCGACGTACCCGGTACGCTCGTCAGCGAATTGCAGTCGCTGGCATCGATTGTCTCGGCATCGCCAATCACCGTTGGCGACGGCACCGCAGCGGCTCCCTGGGAACTCGCGTATACCAGTACCGGTTCGGGAAAGACCCTCGACTCCAGCAATGCGAATGTCAAACGGGGGACTGCGTCAATTGTTAGCACCACCTACCGCCAGACGTTAGCGCTGCATGACGACACACAACCGACCTTTACCATCAGTTTCCCCGGCATTATTCCCAACCCGACAACCATCAACACGGCGACGGCGAACGCAGAATTGAAAGACGCGCTGCTGAGCGTCCCGGAGATCGCTTCTGTCGCTGACGTTACCGGCGACGTTTCGGGCTGGGTGATTGAGTACACCAGCCAGAACGCTGATCTGGGCGTGGATACAATTACGTCCAGCGACGGCAACGTTGTTTTTCCGACGAATCGTGAAGTCGTGCATACGTCTTACCTTCAGACAGTCTATCTCGACGCGTTCGATCTCTCTTTCGACACGGAAACACCATGGAGCATTCCGATCGCCGACGCCCCTGCCATAATCGCGCAGTCGCTTGAGAATCTTCCGAATATCGATACCGTCAAAGTCACCGGCTCGGGAACCAGCGCTGATCCGTGGCAAGTCCGCTACGTCGGCGAGACCGATTCCCTCACGGCTGGGGAAGAACTTGGTGCAACAGACGTGACCGTCGGAACGCGAATGGAGATCGCCACCGGTGTTGAATTGTCACGTGTGTTCAGCAATCAGTCGCAACAACAATCGATCGCGATTGCCGATGAAGTTGAATTCGAGTTCGACGGAGGGGGGCCCTTCACCGTCACGCTGGCGAACCTGCCGGACAGTCTGGTGACGGAGTTGGAGTCGCTCGCCGGTGAAATCGTGTCTGCAGCACTGTCGGACGATAACACTGGCGACGGCACCAGCGGCTCACCTTGGCTGCTCGAGTACACCAGCACCAACACCGGCAAGACTCTGGAGCCCAAAATCGATCCGAATGTCGCCCTTGGCGTCGCCAACAAAGTACATACAACGTATCGCCAACAGATTTCCTTGATCGACGGCAATGCAGCTTCTTTCACGATTATCCTCCCCGGCTCCAGCCAAGACCAACGAACAATCAACACGGCTGCCGCCGAAACCGAGCTACGTGAAGCGCTGGAGAGCGTTGCGACAATCGGATCGGTAATGGTGGATCCGGTAACCGGAAGCAGCACAACGGGCTGGATCATTGAGTACACCAGTAAGGAGGCTGACTTAGGGACAGAGAAGATTACTTCAGACGACAACAACGTCGATCCCGCGTCCGAGTCTCGCTCGATCATCAACACAACCTATGAGCAGACACTCGCCAATCTGGGTGAGTTCTCCCTGACCTTCGGTACAGAAGAGCCATGGACGATTCCGATCGCGACCGCGGCCGCGTCCATCACGCAGCAGTTCGAGAATCAAGAAACGGTCGACTTCCTGGCGTTGGTCGGGTCGGGAACGGTGGCGGATCCGTGGCTGGTAAGTTCGGTCGTTGACACCACTCTCGACGCGACGACGCAAGTCCTGACGGATACGGAAACCACTTTCGATGTGGCGGTCGGTACCGCGGCCGACGATCAGATCGTTCCGTGGAAAGCCCTTTACAGAGCCGTGCCCGGTGGTGGTGCGGCGGCGACGCCAAGCCAACAGGATGTCTTGGCAGACATCGAAACGATTGAGTTCAACGATCCAGCAGCGATTCCCACGAATGCGACACTCATTAGCGACGATGGCATCGCACAAACTTACCTCATCAACCCTGTCGAGTTTTCTGCTGGTACTTGGCATATCTTCGCTGGCACTGAGGACGCGGTTAAATTCACAGGCTACGGTTCCAAGAAAGCGGACATTGGCGACTACAGCGACGACCAACAGACCATCACACTTTATCAATCGGAAGACGACCAACGAAAAAAGCAGAATGTGAGCCTAACGCTCGTTGTCCATGGTCTTGGTGAAGCGATCGATGAGGACGACTTCGATTACTCGGCCAGTACGACGCTCTTGGCCGAAAACGGTACCGCCACGTTCAGCGGAGTGGCGCTCCAAAGCAACGACAATCTCGACCCAATTGTCGCCGAAGCGAAGTCGCGGTGGCTGGTCGCCGCGGGCAATGACCCGCAACTCATCGAATATCTTGATGCCCTCAGCTTCTCAATCGCGGACCTCGATGGTCGTGCGCTGGCGAAGACCGTCGGCGAGAACATTCTGATCGACACCAACGCCGCGGGTCACGGCTGGTTCATCGACCCGACCCCCGCTGACGATCGCGAATTCCCCCACAACGGCGCCAACGGGTCACGTTTCGCCTCGAACACCAGTGAAGCCAACGACGCCTATGACCTGCTAACCGTCGTCATGCATGAAATCGGTCACGGGTTAGGACTGGAACACGTCACCGAATCCGGCGCGTTGATGAACCGCGTTTTTGGCGATGGAATTCGCGCCGCGATTCGAAACGACGACGTCGCGGCGATCTCGTACCACTCCGTCATTGGCAGCGCCCACGGCGAACCGCACGCCGAGAACAAGCTGCTCGAAGGCCTGGACGAATTCGCGGAGTGGGCGGAGGATCTCCCCGCTACCATCGTCTCTGGCGTCAGTTTGCCGTTTGTCGATTTCAGCCTGGACGATCTCTGGAGTCCGGTCACAACGGTCACCGCCAGCATCGGCAATGCGATTCGCAGCCAACTCGTGACCCTATTTCAAGACGTCCCAGACGTTACCACTGACGACATCTTGGGCCTCCAGGGCGTCGAACTATCCGATGCCAACCGACTCACCGAATTCGAAGCAACCGTCTCCCTCGCCAGCGAATCGGTGGGCCTGGAGCTCGATCTGGACATCCTCGCCGACCTGGGACTCGACTTGACTGGCTTTTTAGAAATCAACCAGTCCGAACCGCTGCAACTCGAAGCCGAATTGTTACTGAAGTTCGGATTTGGATTAGACGGCAACAGCGGAGATTTCTTCATCGAGGATCCGACGTTGGTCGCTCAGGTGACGCTGGATCACACCAACCCTTTCGATCTATCCGTCGCCGTCGGACCGCTCGGCATTGGCATTGAAGAAGGCACGATTTTCTTCCAAGCGGGCGTCCTCGTTCCGACCCAAGGCCGTTATGCCGTCGATGACTTGGACGACCTCGACCTGGGCGTGCCGCGATTTGATCCGTCCAGTAGTTATGAACTGAACTTGCCCATTAAGTTACAAGGCGCACTTGCCGGTTTAGTCGACGAAGTTGGTCGTATCCACGGCTCGTTCAATCGCGACGGCAACAATGCCGTCCAAGTCGATAATCTCTCCGCCTCAGAGTTCTTCACCCTGCTACCCGATACGCTTCAGTTTGAAGGTGATCACTTCGATGCCCTCCTCGATCTGAAGAATGTCTCGCTCGATGCAGCGCTCGAAGGGATCAAGTCCGGCTTGGAATCTGCGATTACACCCGACGGCGCCGCCTATCAGCCGTTGCCCTTCCTCAACCAAAGTGCGGTCGACCTGCTCGGCGACGGATCGGTCGACGTCGTGCAAGCGGTGATCGACGCCATCGAAATCGTTCAGAACGAACTTTCCGATATCAATCGATTCGAGATCGATCTAAACCAAGAACTAAACCGCGTTCTCGGACTCGATCTCGACCTGGATCACTTCAGTTCGGTGCAGAAGCTGTCGCTGCAGGACGTCTCCGGAGGCAGCTTCGCCTTGCAGTTCGGCGCGGACGCGAATGCGAGGACCGCCGCAATTGATTTTATTGCCGATGAAGCGGAGTTGGCGGACGCCATCGAGGTCGCGTTGAACGAGATCGGGGATGCGGTTTCGGTGGCCGTCCATCCCGTCGTCGGCACACCCGGAATGTGGCGACTAGACTTCTCCGCGCCGGACAAGGTCGCCGTGGCGGCATTACAGATCGAAGACGATTTTCTGACCGGTACTGCTCCATCTGCCGACGTTCAAGTCGTTGCCGAAACGATCTTTGACTTGGAAGCGGCCTACACCAATATCGTCGAGCTTTCGCGGCAACTCAACGCTCAATCGACCGACGACGACATTGCCGTTGTCTTAGCTGAGGCTCGCGAACCCGCGATGTTCGCAGCGCTGCAAGTGGATCGCGATGTGGCCGGCGCTAGCCAACGATTGTCCGAATTAGGATTCGGCGCCACTGCGACAAATGCCGACATCGCGACGTTCATCGCTACCCGCGACGCTTCGGCCACGTTTGATCAGCTAAAGCAACATCGACAAACTCTCGTCAACGACACGACGGGATTCATTGACGCGCTCACCACGCTGCGCCGCATCGGACTCGACGAGACTTCAACACCCGCGGACATCGATGACGCCTATGACACCGTCGACGCCAAAGCGTTTGCCTACGAGAGCCGCGACATCCTGCTCGACAGCACTTCTACCGTAGACCAGAAGAAGGCAGCACGGACCACGCTACTGCGACTCGGTATCGCGATTGACGAAAATGACTCGAGCAGCGAAATGACTGCGGACATCAGCGCCGGGCTGGATAAGACCAGTGACATTCTGGATGCGAAGAACAAGCTTGGCTTAGTGCAAAGTGCCGCGTCACAGAATCTACGCGCTGCCACCAGCGCACTTCGCGAATACTCCATGGAAGTCGCATCGGCGGGTCCTGGGGAACCGGTTGTCGCGCCGGATGATGAAGCACTGGCAACCGCGATTGTCGGGATCGACATCCTGGATCCATACTACGACGACCGGGACCTGATGCGCAACTACTTGGCCGGGTCCATCAAAGGCGAACTGGAAGCACTGGCCAGCATCGAAACAGCCACCGTCGTTCAAACGGGCGCCGGCACGATGGCCAATCCATGGGTCGTGCAATACACGTTGGCTGCCGGCGCGACGCCCGCGGAACTCGCGACTACGGCGTCTCACGTTGTGCTAACGTCGCCACCCATCGTTACAGGCAGCGTCTATGAACAAGAGATCTACGTGGAGGACAACTTCCACGTTGTCTTCGGCGCAGATGGGAACGCCGTGACTTTCAATTTAGGCAACGACGCCGCGGCGGCTGAATTGGAAGCGAAATTAGCGGGTCTCCCCACCATTTCAACGGCCACCGTCACTGGCGGCTACGGAACCGCCGCGAACCCTTGGATCGTGGAATACACCAGCGACGCACCGGAACTTGCGAACGCCAAGGACGCCCTAACGTCAGGTGCAACAAACGCCACCGTTAGCCAACGGTCGGTCGTTCGCCGCGTCTATACGCAGGAACTCTCCGTTGGCCAGAGTGCCGATAACATGGCGGTCACGTTCGGCGATAAGCTGCTGATCGTCGGGGTGGCACAAGGGTTCAGCCAGACCCTATCTCTGGCCGGGGCGCCAGACAGCTTCCATGTCGAGTGGTCCGGCAACAAGTCCACGATCACGACCGCCACGGCGGCCGCTGAACTGCAAGCGTTTCTGAACGATCAGACCGACGACATCAACGATGTCGTCGTCATCGAGACAATCGCCGGCACCGAGTGGGAGATCCGCTACGTCCGCGCGGACACGCCGTTGACGACCACGCTTGGCACGAACGATCTGAATGTCACTGTCGGTGTCCGCAGTCAGGGTGCGGGACAAGAATTCACCCAGTCGATTGCAGTTGCTGATTCTGCCGGAAAATTTGAACTGCTCTGGGGTACGAAGAGAATCACGCTTGATGTCGCGACCGCAACTGGCGAACTGCAAGACTTCCTGGAGCTTCAAACGGACGATATTAGGAATATCCTGGTCAGTTCAACCGGTGCGGGTACGTGGGAGGTCCGTTACGAGGACGCGATCCCACCGCTCCTGACCGAACTTACACCGCATGACGATCCGAACGTCACAGTCGGCGGCAAGACCGAACTCGACATGCGAACGGCATTGGCTCGAGAGCTACAAAAACAACTTGAGACGCACGGTGCGATCGCCAGCGTGGAACCAATCACGGGTGACGGAACTTCGTCCAACCGCTGGACGGTACGGTACACAACGTCGGATTTCGTCAAGGCGCCAGCGTTGGGCCTGCAGTCGGCGGACACAAACGTCCAGGTGCACGCCAACACCCTAACCCTCGATGAAACCACCTACACTCAGACATTGGTGCTGGCGGACGCGTTCGAACTCAGTTTCGGCGACGACGCGCCAATTGACATTATCATCAACAAGGCCGATGTCATTGATGCTGCGGAGGCGCTGACACGTCTTCAGAAGCAAACACCACTGCTCGACCACAATTCCTCTGATGGCGACATCGCGCGCACGCTGATCGACACGACCGGCGGTAGCGAATATCAACTCCGCTTGACCGACCGTAACATCCTCAGACACTACGAAGCCGTCAGGAGTATCGACGTCGAGTATGCGAACTCGATATTTGATATCCGATTCGGCATGAAGAAGGAGGTCGTGGGCACCTATGACCTGGAGTTGAATATCGAAGATCTCCCCGGCCTCGACGAATTCCTCCAGGATACAACGGCGGGATTGGTGGAACTGGAACTCGAAACCTCGGGCGTCGTCGACGTCGATGCCGACTTTGACCTCGATCTGAATTTCACGTTCGACTTAAGTCAACTGGGCGATCCGAAACTATTGCTGTACGACGACAGTCAAATCACGTTCGAACGGATGGTCATCCAGACTCTGACGCCCGTCCAAGCGCGTGGGGCCCTGTTACTCGACGGCGTCAAGATTGTGGAGATCGGCGTCACCGACGCGATGGTCGATATCAACGTCACCGGGACTGTCGAACTCGTTGAAGACAGCGAGGATCATCGGCATTCCATCTCCGAATTGCTCGACAACAGCAATCTCTGGGACGTCAACCTGATTGGCGACGTGAAAGTGGACTTGCCGCTCTACTTCCCAACGGCAACCTATCCGATGGGCGGCACGGTGGAGGACGAAGATAACGATGGGACTCCGGATAACGTGCTGCATGTGGAAGGCGAGTTTCGTGGCGAAAATGATTACGACCTCGAATTCGCCGCCCCGGATCTGTTTAGCTTTGAAGACCTCTTCAACGCGCTCAAAGATCCCAAGAAACTTCTCAACGGCTTGACGGACTTCTTTCAGGGTGTGACCGACATGGCCGAAGGGCTAAGCGATGTCGACATCCCTTTGATCGGCGGCGATGCCTTTGACGACTTGGCGGACAGCATTGCGGACATCGAAAACTTCGTGATGGGTACCAAGTCGAACATCAAGTTCGTCTTTGGGGACTTTGAGAACGATGTCACCTATGCCGACGCCGAGAACAAGCTCGGCGCATTTTTGCAGGGCGAAATACGGGCCGGACACGACGATATCTTTGAGGGCATTCTGAACAAGATTCGAGACGAACTGTGGAATGGGCTCAAAGATTTCGATAGCGATCATTTCGCATTCTTGGTTCCGGTTGTCGATCGTCACGATGTCGTGCAGTACGACGCGCGCGGGAACATCATGACGCGGAAGCCGACCAAGGCCGAGGATATTCAAATTGTCGTCCGAGGTGGCTCGATTACGTTCAACTTGATGTTTGGCGGCGTGCTGGTTGGTGAACTCGTGAACCAAGACCGCGTGCTGACTCACGACGTTCGGCGCACCGATGGCACGGTGATACCTGCGGGGGACACGGTCGTCGCCGGCACACGGTTGCTTGAGAACATTCCCATCGACTTCAGCGTCGGGATTCCCGGTGTCAATCTCGAGGTCGATGCCGATTTGAATGCCAACGTCGACTATTTGATGGGGATTGGGCTCGGCCTGTCGGCTTCCGAGTTTGTCTACCTAGACACGACCGGTATCAACACGGCCGGCGAAGAAATCACCCTCAACATTGACGCCAATTTGACGCCTGGTTCGACCGCCGAAGGTTCACTCGGCTTCCTGGCCATGTCGTTCGAGGACGTGAATCCGCGGGGCAGCGGCATCCACGGCAAGCTTGGGCTCGATCTGATCGACAAAGGTTCAACCACAAGGGCAGGCAACGATCGACTCTCGATCGGCGACGGCTTGGATATCTCGCTGGCCGCTATCGCCACGGTCGACGTCGATATTTCTGCCACGGTTTCGGGCGGACAATCAGCCAGCTTCCTGCCGAAGCTCTCGACGATCATCCACTACGACCACGAATTGGGTGGAACCGTCTCACTCAGTGGCGGTGCGCAGTTCAAGATCGGTTCCCCGCAGGTCGTCTTAGAGAACGTCACGCTCGACGTAGGCAGTGTGTTCAACAGCTTCCTCGGTGACACGTTCGGCGCCATCAGTGACATTATCAAACCCTTCAAGCCAGTCGTGGATATCCTGACCACGGAGCTTGACATGGGAATCACGGCGTTCCAGATGATCGACCTGGCCTATCTCAAACTGCCCGCCAAAACGGTCGACACGGCGAAGAAAGTCCTGGCGGCGATCGACAGTACCATCGATTTCCTGGACCGCGTCGAGAAGATGTCCGACGCCGGTGGCGTGAACTTCGGTACGTTCAATCTCAGCGCATCTTCCGCCGCAGATGCCAATGCCCCTGCCTCGCCAAACGACGTTGCGGGCGCGAAAGCAGGAGGAGACACAAGCAATCTTTCCCAGGCAGAGAAGAAGACGCTCGCTGGCCCGGACCAAAAGGGGCAGTCGACGCGAAATGCTTCTTCGGCCAACAACGCGGGGAGAAACAATCCCAATCAGCCCAACAAACGTGACCTGCCGAGCAAGAAACGCTTTAGCATTCCGTTACTGGAAGATCCTGCGTCATTGCTCGACTTTGTCCTCGATCGGGCGCCCGTCGATGTATTCTACTACGACCTGCCGGACTTGGATCTGGCGTTCAAATATCGAAAGACCTATCCGGTTTTCCCCGGCCTGAACGCCGGCTTCTCCGGGGAGATTGGTGTCACCACGAACTTTGATTTCGGCTTTGACACGCGGGGCCTGAGTCGTTGGAAAGCACTGGACTTCGATCCAAGTCGGGTCGACCTCATTTTTGACGGCTTCTACCTGGACGACCACGGTCAAGAGAACCGAGAGGACGACGC
>JAUIHJ010000825.1 GCA_030432015.1 bacterium | reverse complement strand
GATCGTCGAGAAGATCGTCAACCACATTGACCGTGACGAAGACGAACAACGCGACAAGGATTAATGGGGCGTCGAGCTTCAAGAGTTGAGCTGACACGAACCGGGTAGCAGGCGCAAAAGCGTCCGGCTACGGCACGTGACACGCCCCAACGTCTGACCGCGGTTTTTCAGGCCCTGCGAACACTCAGCCCTTTGGTGTCCGTCGCTCGCTAAGCCAATCGGTATGGAATGTCCCCTCGCGATCGGTGCGTTGGTACGTGTGCGCACCGAAATAGTCACGTTGGGCCTGCAATAGATTCGCCGGCAACTCACTGCGCCGATAGCTGTCAAAGTACGCCAGGGCGGTGCTGAATGCCGGCACGGGGAGCCCCATCTGGGTCGCGGTTGTAAGAACCCGCCGCCAGGACGCCTGAGCGCGATTTACCGCCTCGGTGAAGTACGGATGGATCAGCAGGTTCTCCAGCTTCGGGTCTTCGTCGAACGCTTCCTTAATGCGATCCAGGAATTGTGCGCGAATGATACATCCACCGCGCCAGAGCATGGCGCAGTCGCCGTAATTGAGCGGCCAGTCGTATTCCTCCGCGGCAGCCTGCAATTGCACGAATCCCTGGGCATAACTACAGATTTTCGAGGCGTACAGTGCCAAGCGAATATCTTCGATAAACTCTTTCTTACGAACGGCGTCACCGGCCCTGCTGAGCGACTCATTCCAGTCAGCGTCCCAGCTTAGCGTCTCTGCTTCGCCATCGGCGCGATCCAGCGGCCCTCGCAGGATGTCGGCGGCCCGCAAACGGGCATCCTTGAACGATGAAATCGAGCGTGCGTACACAGCAGCCGTCACCAAGGTGCTGGGCACGCCCAGGTCAAGCGCCAATTGGCTCATCCACTTGCCAGTCCCCTTGGCTCCAGCGACGTCCTGAATTTTGTCAACCAGATACCCCTCTGCAAGGTCATCCTTGACGCTGAAAATGTCACGGGAAATCTCAATCAGGTAGCTTTCCAATTCCCCCCGATTCCAGTCGTCGAAGACGTCATAGATCTCGTCATTGGAGAGCATCAACGACTCTTTCAACATCAGATAGGCTTCGCAGATCAACTGCATGTCGCCATACTCGATGCCGTTATGCACCATTTTGACGTAGTGCCCTGCCCCACGCGGCCCCACCCATTCGCAGCACGGGATGTCGCCATTGGGGCCAACTTTGGCCGCGATCGCCTGAAAAATCGCTTTCACATGGGGCCAAGCGGCTTCCGTGCCGCCTGGCATCATGCTGGGACCTTTCAGGGCACCCTCCTCGCCACCAGACACGCCAGTACCGACAAACAGCAGCCCTTTTTCTTCAATGGCCTTGGTCCGGCGTTCGGTGTCAGCGAAGTGGGTATTTCCGCCATCAATGATGATGTCACCTGGAGACAATAGCGGAATGAGTTGGTCGATCAAGGCATCCACGGCGGGACCCGCCTTGACCAGCATCATGACTTTGCGCGGCGTTGCCAGGCTCTGCACGAGTTCTTCCACACTCTGGCAGCCGACGAAATTTTTCCCTGCCGCCCGGCCTGCCATAAACGCGTCCACTTTTTCCGTCGTGCGATTGAATACCGCCACGCGAAATCCGCGACTCTCGACATTGAGGGCCAAGTTCTCGCCCATGACAGCCAGACCGATCAGTCCGAAATCGCAATCACTCATTCTCTGTGCTCCATACCGGCGGTCAGGCCAAGGCAACATTTTTCTCAACAGAACCAAACCACCGAGGCGACCAGAAAATCACCGCAATGGGTTCAAAATAGACAGCTTTCTTGCGACAAGTACCTATCTGGTGCGTGTTGGCACGTCAGCCGATGGTAAGCATGTCAACGCGTGGCGGCATTCCGCGCGGCAACCGGACGGACCGGTTGGACTCAGCGGGGAAGCCGCTCACCCCGTGCTGCCGAACGATGCGCTACGTCGAAAGCATCCCCGTTGGCGCTGTCGGCGGACGTGATTTTAACGCCCGAATTACCGGTTCGCAATGAGGCAACCACGCCTGTCGCGCGTCGGTGAAAGCGGCTGGAGGACCACTTATACGTCAAGCCCCACAAGCCCAGCCCGAGTGCGGTATCGATTCGCCCAATCCGCGTGACGGTACGGCCGGGAGGCAACCATGCCAGGACGCAAACGGCGCAAACGGGGACAGCCACTTTTTTCGGCGACCAGCCGATTCGACGGGGATCGGCGAAGCTAACGGCACACGCCGCGTTGGCCCCCTGGCGCGGTGCATGACGCGTTGTGCTCGGTTAAATCGAGCTCGGTCATGCCGCGCCTGGAGTGCCAGATCCATTCGACCCGACCGGAGAATTCAGGAAGCGATACACCGAAAAGCCGAGCTTTCACATTCCGCTACGCCGCCTGTCGTCGCGCTGCGGGTCGCGATCGTTGTGCCATGGCATGGGTGACCGTTCGGCAAACGACCGTGTCGAAGGCAAGCGCATACACCTGTTGGTGATTGACGCGAGGATGGTTTTGGTGGGCCAGTGCGGCTTCAATTCTGTCGTTGACCACGATCGCCGCTCGAGCCCGGGCGTAGCCGCGTGCCTCTTCCAGCGACATCCCAACGACGTTTGGATAAACGCGTTGCCACACGGTTTCGACACTACTTGCTGCTACATCATCAGCCAGTTCAGCAATCTGCGCTTGCCCGTTCCAATCCCTAAGGTGCTGTAGCCACTGCATTTGAACTCCCTTTCCCACTGATTCATCCGGTGCCATTGGTGCGACTGTGAACGGCCCATTCCCTGCCAATCGCATCCCAGCAAGACACGCTCTTTCTGATAATAGAAATCGTGTGAAAGGTCGCTGTACTTCAAGGTTGCCGCGCAGCGCACACATAACTTGCCTAGGCAAGTTGTACGTTGCCCTGCTAAAATCTGCCCAGCCGGTACAGCCGGGGCCACGCCGATCTTTAGGCTCCAATTGGTCTGGTCCAGCGGCACCTACTTGCTACAATACGCGCAGTCGATACAAATTGTCTCGACGACCATCCAATTGGCGCCGTGCCCAAGTGGCTAAGGGGGCGGA
>JAUIHJ010000824.1 GCA_030432015.1 bacterium | reverse complement strand
CGAGGAGATTCGCGGCGGCGTGATGGAATTCGAGAAGCAGGTGGACGTCGCGCGCAAGCTGGATGTCGGTGAGCTGTCGACATTTCAGCGTAAGCTCTTGGAACTGGATCAGCGGATTCGCAGCTACACACGCATTGGGGCCGCCTTTCAGCCGCCGTCCTTGCCCCCCTTGCCGACGGCCGAGGAATTCGAGAAGGACCGGGCAACGGCAACGCGAAAGATCACCGCGTTTCGCGAAGCCTATTTTGGCTTCATGCAGAGCATCGACTCAATCCAACCTCCGCTGGCGGTGCCGCACGAAAAGGGTTCGACGATCGGCGGCGAGGCGGCCGAGACGGACGACGATCAGTGGCAGGCGTATGCGACCGCCTGGGCGACGGCGTTGATCAACGTCCGGATGCTGGGCGAGGAGCCGCCACCCTCGCTGGATCATTTGAACAAGATCATCGTCGCGTACGGGACGGATGATACCGACACCTTTAACGATCAGGTGCAGCGCTATAAGCGGCACCTGCATCGTGACGGGCCGCCCCAATTAAAGTCAAAATATGCGAACGATCGGCTTACGCTGGCCGGCCTGATGACCGGCTTCGTCGAGAAGCGGTTTGGGACGTTCTACGGATTCGAGGCGTACTTTAACCACGTCTCGCCCTTCTTCTTCTGTTGGTGGCCGTACCTGTTTGCGTTTGTCCTGACAGCCGCTTCCTGGCTCGTCTGGCCCAGAACGCTGAGCCGCGCGGCGTTTTGGTTGATCGTATTTACGCTCGTCATTCATACCTTGGCGCTGGGAGCCCGGATCTATATTTCCGGGCGACCACCAGTCACCAACCTTTACTCGTCGGCGGTCTTCATCGGCTGGGGCGCGGTGATCTTCGGGTTGGTGCTCGAATATCTGTATCGCAACGGCGTGGGGAATATTGTGGCGGCGACGATTGGATTTGCCACCATGGTGATTGCCCACAACCTGGCCGGTGACGGCGATACCTTCACCGTACTGCAGGCGGTCCTGGACACTCAGTTCTGGCTGGCGACGCACGTCGTTTGCATTACGCTCGGCTACGCCACGACATTCCTGGCAGGGCTGATCGGCGTCGCCTATATCGTTGGCGGCATGTTCACGCGTGGCTTGAATGCAATGGCTCGGAAAGATCTGGCGCGGATGATCTACGGCGTTGTTTGCTTTGCGATTTTCTTCAGTTTTGTTGGCACCGTGCTGGGTGGACTTTGGGCCGATGATTCCTGGGGTCGTTTTTGGGGATGGGATCCAAAGGAAAACGGCGCCCTGCTGATTGTCTTGTGGAATGCGTTGGTCCTCCACGCGCGGTGGGGCGGCATCGTCAAAGAGCGTGGGTTGGCGGTGCTGGCGTTGGGTGGCAATGTGGTTACCGCCTGGTCGTGGTTCGGTGTCAACGAGCTTGGGGTGGGGCTGCATTCCTATGGCTTCACCGAAGGCGTCCTGCCGGCCCTGGCGCTGTTCGTGGGCAGCCAGTTGGTGGTTGCCGCGCTCGGATGCCTGCCATTAAGCTTGTGGCTAAGTTACCGCGCCGACCAAAAGCCAACGAAGGCGATTGCCGGGTGACAACGTGCGGTGCCGAGGTCGTCCGCAGCCAACTCCTTGTTCGCGGGTCGATCGCGGCCCGTCGTCCTCGACGCGTCAGCGGGCGGCGCCTGCAAGTCGGGCTGCGTGTGCGGGAAGACCATGACGCGACCATCCGAAGATTTTGTCTGGACGCCCCAGCCAGCGGCGGCCGCGGTGATCACGCGGATCATCGCAGCCGGTTGCGATGCTTCACCTCGGGCACGCGACCTTGCCGCTGCCATGCTGGCCGACACCGGCACGCGTCTGGTCGATTGGATCGATCATTTGGCCCTCTCCGAGTTGCCTGATACCGAGGCTAACCTGCAGGAGATTGGGTTCGAATGCACTTCGGTGGAGAATGTCGTTGTGCTTCAGCACCGTGGCGGCCTGTTTCCACGGATCTTGATCGACGACAGCGGCCCGCCGCGTTTGGTTATCAAGGTCGAGTCGGTCGTTGCGTTCCTGGCGGCTCAGGGAATTCATGACGGTACCCGGATCCAGGGTGGCCCCCTGGCCGGATTGCGGCAGGCGGTGATTGAAAGCGGACCGAGTGGCGAACTGTGGGCCGTCGAGCGGCATGGCGATCAGGGGTTTGTGCCGGGCGACCTGCCGGCCGCTCGACTGCAAGCGGCGCTGCACCACGATGAGGCGTTTCGATTGCGGCGACGGGAATTCGCTTGCGACGGCGAAGGATTCACGCATGCCGCGGCGTTGATCGAAGCGGCCTGTCGCGACCTGCCGGTCGGTCTTGCGTGCGATTTGTTTTTTGCTGCCGAGCGACGATACTGGCAACAGCGGAATCACGCGGCCCGCGTGCAGAAGTCCCGCCAGGATCAACTCGGCCTGGGCTGGGCCAACCACGACCATCATACCTATCGGTCCAGCCGCGAACATTTTGCGGATTTGATTCGCGTGCTGGAGTTGCTGGGTTTTCAATGCCGTGAACGTTTCTACGGCGGCCGCGATGCGGGATGGGGTGCTCAGGTCTTGGAGCAGCCCGAATGTGGCTTGGTCGTCTTTGCCGACGTTGATCTATCGCCGCAGGAAGTGAACGGAGATTTTGCCCATCAAGGACTCGAGCCGCGCGAGACGCTCGGTACCGTAGGGCTGTGGTGCAAGCTCCACGGCGAAGCGTTCTTGCAAGCTGGCATGCACCACCTGGAGTGCCAGTTCGAGTTTGCTGCGGCCAACGAACAGCTTAATCGGGCGGGCGTGGCCACCATGAAACCGTTCACGGATTTCTCGTACCTCAAACAGGCCTTCACCGCGGGGCAGGTCTGGCCGGTTCGCGCCGAACGGATCGCGGCCGCGGTCAGCGCTGGGGCCATCACCACGGCGGAGGCGAACCGGTTTCGGGAATGTGGGAGCATCGGCTCGCACCTGGAAATCCTTGAACGCAATGACGGCTACAAGGGGTTTAATCAAACCGGAATTAATGAGATCATTCGCCAGACCGATCCCCGTCAACAGAGGACGAGGCCGCAG
>JAUIHJ010000069.1 GCA_030432015.1 bacterium | reverse complement strand
CTACAGCGCGGCATTCATCCAAGCGACACGCCGCGCATTCTATGCCCTGTGTACACAGATCGATCATCAGCTTCGGGTCGTCATTGGAACGCTGCGGGAAGAGGGACAACTGGATAACACGGTCATCATGTTCCTGGCGGACCACGGAGACATGTTGGGCGATCACGGACTCTGGGCGAAGCGTTTGTTCTACGAGGGGTCCGCCTGCGTTCCCATGCTGCTGGTTGGTCGTGCTGGTGATTCACGTATCAAGGCAGGGGAACTCGATCATCGTCTGGTCGGATTACAGGATGTGATGCCGACGTTACTGGAGTTGGCCGACCTGCCGATTCCCGCTTCGGTAGACGGCGTGTCGATGGTCGCGCCGACGCAGCGCGAATTTTTGTATGGTGAGTATGGCGAGCAGTCCGAAGCGACACGGATGATCCACGACGGTCGCTTCAAGTTAATCTATTACGCCGCGGGGAATCGTTTTCAGTTGTTCGACCTGGCTACGGATCCCCATGAACTCGTCGACTTGATTGATGCCGCCGAACATCACGCTTGCCGCGAGCGTCTGATCGAGCGACTGCGGGGCGCACTGTATGGTGACGACGTTCAGTGGTTGCGGGACAAGCAATTCGTCGGCGTCTCGGACGACGCGCTCGCTGCGCCGCCGGATCGTACGCTTTCACTCCAGCGTGGACGGCACTGGCCGGTACCGCCGCAAGGTTAGCTGCCATGTCGGACCGCGTCACATCGGATCGCGTCGCCAACCGGACGTTTTATGGCGGCTTGCTCGTCATTGTCGGCTTGGGTGCCGTCGCCCGATTCTGGCAGGCGGGCGAAAGCCTCTGGCTGGACGAACTTCACACCAGTTGGGTCGTCTCAGGAACGTTTGACGAGATCGCCCGCCGAGCTCGGATTGGCAATCAGAGCCCACTCTATTTCTATCTGGTGCGTGGTTCGACGCTGCTGTTGGGTAGCAACGAAATGGCGATTCGGCTCCCCTCACTGATGGCCGGCATTGGGCTGATGGTTGCCGTGGGAAGCGTCATGTGGCGATGGTGCGGTGTCGCGTGGGCGGGTTGGCTGGCGGCGGGTTTGGTGGCTGTCGACCACAACATGATCTTCTTCGCGCAGGAAGCTCGACCGTATGCGCTCGTCCAACTGGTCGCTTGGCTGCAACTTGCCGCGTTCTGGCGGCTTCAGTCGACCGTTCGCTGGCGAGATCGGCTGTTAGTGACTGGCGGCTGGGTCTTGATGTTCTATTTGCATTACACCACCCTTTTGTTGGTGACCGGCGAATTGCTGTGGTGGTCGGCAATGCAGTTTTGGCAACGTGGACGTGGCGGCTACCGTCCGTCGCAGGTCCTTGCTGATGTCGCCATCGTCGTGCTCGCTTCCGTGCCGGTGTGGTCTCATCTGGCGGACATTGCCGCGCGGCGGACAATGTGGGAGCTGTTCATCGTTCAAGTGCCGCCTTGGGTCGCCTTGCGATGGTTTCACTGGGAACTGTATTTGGTGAACGCCGTCATCGTGTGCAGTCTCGTAATGGTATTGAATTCCGCACGATGGCGAATCCGAACGTTGGGACGGCAACGCGGCGCGGAGATTCCCAGTTGGATCGCCGTCGTTCCCTTGCTGGTCTGCTGGTGGACGGTCGCGGTGTTGATTGCCTGGTCACTGACAACAAGCGACCTGGCCCGCGTCTTTTTTCCGCGATATCTTATCGGCGTCGCCGTGGCGCCAATGGCCTGTGCCGGGTTGTGCTTGACGGCATGTCGCGGACCGCGCTCGCGAGCCTTCGGTTTCCTGGCAATCATGGCGCTGGCCGTCTATGGCAACGGCATCTGGTCTCAGTACCATCGTGATGGACGTCTGATCACTGACCGCCGGCAGGATTGGCGCGGTGCCATCACATGGCTGAATGCGCAGCGTCACGATGCTTCGCCGGTCTTGGTGCGTAGCGGGCTGATTGAGGCGGATCGGCTGGGCGCGGATGCCAGCGAGTCACTTCGGGAGTACTGTCTGCTGCCGGTGACCAGTCTCTATCCGATCTGGCCCGCCGAGGGTGTTACGCCGCTGCGGACCTCGCACTCGGGTCGACTTTCTGAGCGGACGCAAGGGCCATTGCGGCAGCACCGGGGCGGCTGGTTCGTGATTAGTGCGCGCGCCGGGTCGCACGAGGCGATGCAACGCGACCTCCGCGAATCGCTGCCCGATTGCCGGCTGGAAATCTTGCAGGAGCAGTCCTTCGGAGACGTGGCGGTTTGGCAAGTGCGATGTAGTCAACGCGGTGCATCACGATAAGGCGAGCGGCAGAGTCCTGCATTCGCCTTCCAGGCCCCATGCAAAGGGCTGGACGCGTTTGTTTTGACGTTTCGGCAATGAGCCGCGAAGCGGCGGCAGGCTAGAAACTGGCATGCCTTCGGCCTTTGCAAAAACGCAACTTCAAAACGCGTCAGCGAGGGATGAACGACGATGGTAACCCGCTGCGTGAGCGAGGGATGAACGACGAGCAATCGAATTCAACACAACCGCATCCCCCACTTACGTTTTGGGTTTCAAAGTCACAACAAGCGCAACTTCAAGACTTCAAAACATGCGCGTGACGCGGCAGTTAAGTGCGGCGGTTGAGTGCGGCGGTTGAGTGCGGCGGTTGAGTGGGTCGCGCTGTGCCTGACCGGCTTGGCACGCAGCGCTACCCGTCAGTTCAACCAACGGCCGTTCTGTGGCTATCCAACGTCACCCAGGTCCAACGCTTCGCCGTAGCGGACTCGCACCATCCGTTGCAGGCGTCGATACGCGGGAGCCGCCAACTCGGGATCGCGTTCGATCAAGTCGAGTGCGTCGGTGCGGGCCCGGGTCAATACCTCGGCGTCACGATTCAAATCTGCGATGCGTAACGGGGGCAATCCATGTTGTTGCGCACCGAACAGGTCGCCCGGTCCACGCATTTGAAAATCGAGCTCTGCCAGTTCAAAACCATCGGTCGTGTGACAAAACGCATCCAGCCGTTGCTGCGAATCGTCCGATCCGGGCTCCGCGAAGACACAGAGGTACCCGGGATGAACGCCTCGACTGATTCTGCCACGCAATTGGTGCAGTTGAGCCAGCCCGAAGCGTTCTCCGTTTTCAATCGTCATCAGGGTTGCGTTGGGGACGTCGACACCGACTTCAACCACCGACGTCGCGACCAGCACCTGCGTTTCACCGGTACGAAAGGCATCCATCGCCGCGTCCTTTTCCTCGGGCGACTGGCGACCGTGCACGAGGTCGAGCCGAAACGCTTCCAGGCGGCCATTGGCCAGATGTTCGAACGCTTCGGTGACGCTGGTCAATTCCAAGGTGGATGAATCATCGACCAGCGGGGTAATGACATATCCCTGCCGCCCCTCAAGCAGTTTCTTGCGAAAGAAATCCCACCATTTATCCCGCTGGGATTCGTCGCTCAGGTAGGTGTGCACGTTTTGTCGGCCGGGAGGGGTTTCATGCAGCGTCGAAACGTCTAGGTCGCCGTACAAGGACATGGTGACGGTCCGCGGGATCGGCGTTGCCGTCATCACCAGGTAGTGCGGCTGCGGTCCGGCCTGCCGCAAGGCCATCCGTTGCTTGACGCCAAACTTGTGCTGTTCGTCAATGACGACCAGCCCCAGGTCTTTGAATTCCACACTTTCCTGCAGGACTGCATGGGTGCCCACGACCAGATCGAGTTCGCCGCTGGCAATTGCCGCCAGCGTCGTTCTCCGTTCGGCGGGCTTGAGCGAACCGGTCAACAACCCGATCCGCACGCGGCTTTCCTGAAGATTGTTCCGGAGCGTGTGGACGTGCTGCCGCGCGAGCACTTCGGTGGGGGCCATGATTGTCGCTTGCTTCCCGTGTGCCACCGCAAGCAGCATGGCGTATTCCGCGACAACGGTCTTACCGCTGCCGACATCGCCCTGCAGCAAGCGGTTCATTGGGTACTTCCGCACCAGGTCGGCACGAATGTCGTCGATGGCGGCAAGTTGTCCTGGTGTCAGTTGAAACGGAAATAGGCGTTTGATGCGGGCGTCGATCTTGGCGGTCGCTTCCAGACGGGGCGCGCGGCTGGCATGGCGATGATGGGCGCGGCGCTGCGCCAACGCTAACTGCATCACGAGTAGCTCCTGATAGATCAGTCGATGCTGGGCACGTTCCAGCTGCGCCCGCTCGACCGGCCGATGAATGTGATCCAGTGTTTCATGGATGCCGAGCAACTGATGCTGTTCGAGAAACTCCTCCGGAAAAACCTCTTCCAGACACTCCAGATACACGGCGACCGTCCCTGCGACGATGCGTCGCATGAGGCCTTGGCTGATGCCTTCGGTCAACGCGTAGATGGGGAGAATCTTTCCACTGGGCGGTTCGTCGCCTGCGGACAGCATTTCGACACGAGGGTGCGTCATCTCCCAGCGTGGACCCTTGGCCTTGGGTGTGCCAGATAGCATGACGCGCCCACCGATCGTAAACTTGTCGCGCATGTACGGCTGATTAAACCACAGCGCGCGCAGGTAGTGCGTCTCTTGCCGAATCAGTACGCCCAGCATCGTGCGACCGACCCCCGTATTGCGCAAGTCGATTTCCTCGACCGTCCCGCAGATGCTGGCGGGCTGGTTGTCTTGTAGCGTATCAATCGATTGCAGGACGCTCATGTCCTGATAGTCGCGGGGAAAGAAGAAGAGAATGTCGCGGGCGAAGTTCAGCCCCAGCCGTTGTAGCTGTTTTCCCCGAGCCGGGCCGACGCCGGCCAGCAAGTGCACGGGAGTTCCCAACCGCTGGATATCCGGTCGCTGGATATCCGGTCGCGGAGCGGATGCCGGGGCCGGCGGTAGGTCTTTCTTTGGCTGTGACATATCGGTAATTGTAACAATCAACAGGTGAATGCAAGGGTATCGGCCACTGTCGGCCTGCCCGGCAGAAACCAGCGATGCAAGGGCTAAATGGACGAACGCGATTCAGCAGCGCACACCCCGTCAGCGGGACCGGCACCTTTTTCGCCGAGCGGCGGTTTTTCCGCAGTTGAATCGAATGGGCGGCGAAAAACGAGCCGGTCGGGGATTGTCGCCGAATTGCAATCGGTCATTTAGAACTGTGCTTCCAAAATGTTCCTGTACTTCGACTCCCCCAGTCCCTGCCACCGCCACCGCTGGAGGGAAATTTGCTGGCGGGCCGTCGCGTCACCCGCCTCGCGCTTTGTTATCGCTCAGAATTCAGATTGGCGAAGGGTGCGAAGGTAACGCGACGCGTCCGGTTCGAAGTTGCGCGATTGGTTAGTGCCGCAGGCATGTCAAGTTATAGCCTGGAGCGCAATACTCTGGGATGTGTCATCTGGTTGTTCGGGAGTCGCGAAGCTGTGGTAGGCGTCGTCGCGTCGACAAGCTCCTGTCACCGGTTCGCGACTAATTGGCGCAACTGCAAGACTGACGCCTCGCGCTGCGGAAAACCACGCCTGTCGCGCAAGCGCGACGCCGGCCGCCAGAAAAGGGGCTGGAGAACGAGCACGCATTATCTGTTCCTTGGTCAATCATAAAATAATCTGGGTTCAGCATCCGGCTTGCCATTGTTGGTAACTCGCAAATTGCGAGTTGGAAGCTGACTCCACGAACTCCGGCACGCCAGAATCCAAGCTTGACAAAGCACAGGTCACGCCAGATCTCGCATTTCCACGCTGTTATCTCGGGCCTCCGATACTAGCCGAGCGACAACGGTCATGCTACCATTCGTGGTCTTCCAACTGCCGCATTGCCGGTATTGCGGTGCCCCCACATTCCCGCCTGCTAGAAGGGTCGATCCATGAGAATTGCCCACCGTCATATCGCTTTGCCGTTGCTTTCACTCTGCCTTCTGTCAGTCCTGGTGTTTGCGGGCTGCAGGAAGGGTGGCGAAGACGGCGCCGGTCCGTCCGTTGGTCGTCGGCAATTTCTCAGCATGGGAACGGCTCCGGTCGGTGGCGCTTTTCCGGTCGTCGGGGGCGCGATTGCTGAAGTTCTCAATGACCATAAGGGTGAGATCGACTGGAAGGTCCAAGCCAAGGGGACCAAAGGATCACAGGAGAACATTCGCCGGCTTCAGCAAGGTGAACTCGAACTGGCTTTGTCCAACGCCGCGATCACCTACTTTGCTGTGCGCGGAGGAGGGACCTGGGACAAGGAATACGACATGCGAGCCATTGCGACCCTGGCGCCCAACGTCGCCATGTTCATCACGCGGTCCGATTCCGGCATTAAGAAAATTGCCGATCTGACCGGCAAGCGGGTGATCATCGGACCGGCCGGGGCGGGGTTCGAGATGTTTGTGCGGCCGCTGGTCGAAGCGCACGGTGTGGCCTGGGATAGCTTTACGCAATTGAATGCACCGCAGAGTGGTGCCGTCGATCAGTTGGGCGATGGCTCCGCCGACGCCGCGTTCCTGGGTGGTGCCGTGCCAACTGGGTCGATCACCCAGGCCGCCAGCACATTCGACGTCTTCTTTGTCCCCCTGGAGCCGGAGGTTCGCGAAAAGCTGATTGCCGACTATTCCTTCTTCCACCCGGCCACGGTGCCGGCTGGTACTTACAAGGGATTGGACACCGATTATTCCGGTCTCAACGTCGGGTCGATGCATCTGATCACCTCGGCCGACCAGGACGAAGAACTGATCTACGCGGTCACCAAGACCATCTGGGAGAATCGTGCGGAAATCGCCGCCAAGCACCCGGCCGGCAAGGCGATTAACGAAAAGAACGTGGCCCGCGATACGGGCACGCCGTACCATCCGGGCGCGCTCCGTTTCTATCAAGAGGCAGGCATATTGCCCGGGTCGGCGTCCTCCGAAAGCTCGGCAACCAGTGGTGAAGCGGCTGCAGGTGAAGCACCATCGGACGAGGCGACTGGGGAGCCCGCCGCCGCGCCTGCCGCAAAGGAGTAACCCCGGGTGTTTGATCGCGTTTCAAAGTTCCTCGTGACGGCCCTGGGCATTTTTCTCTGCCTGTTTACGCTGTTCGAGGTGAACTACAACCTGTTGCAGTCCCAGTCGTCGTTGGCGATTTTCATCGGCACCGGCTTGGTGATGTGTTTTCTCGTCTATCCGCTGGACAAGCGGTGGAAAGACGTTGCCCCGCTGCGCTGGATCGACCTGGCGTTGGCGGTCAGCGCCGGCGTGTGTTGCGCCTACGTTGTTTTCCAAACCGAACCACTCTTCAAGGCGTACTGGTTTGACGGATTCTCGCTGGGCGATCGGGCCGGCGCGGAGACCTCGACCGATTTCGCTGTCGGCTTGATTGGCCTGGTGCTGGTTCTGGAAGCCACACGCCGCAGCATCGGCTGGATTGTACCGCTGCTGGCGTTGTTCTTTGTCGCCCATTCTTACTATTGTTATGGTAGCGACCGGCTGGGGTTTCCGCTCATGCCGGACTGGTTGTTGCCGCACGCAGGGCAGAGCGTCAAGGATATCGTCGGCACCACGTTCTTGCAGTCGCTGGGCGTTTTCGGACCGGCGGCGTCGGTGATGTTCAAGTACGTCTTTTTGTTTGTCGTGTTCGGATCGTTCTTGGAGATGTCGGGGGCGACGCAATTCATTGTCGACTTCGCGACCAAGACGTTTGGGCGTATTCGCGGTGGGCCGGCCATGATCTCCGTGATGGCCAGCGGGTTGATGGGTTCGCTCTCCGGGAGTGCCGTGGCCAACGCGGTGACGACGGGTACGTTTACCATTCCCATGATGCGCAGCGCCCGGTTCCCGAGTCATATCGCCGGCGGGATCACCGCGGCGGCAGCCTCCGGTGGAGCCTTGGTGCCGCCAGTGATGGGGGCAGGCGCCTACATGATTCTGGAATTGGTGCAGCCGGAAGGTGGTTTTCTCACCATCATGAAGGCGGCGATCATTCCAGCTTTGCTGTACTACCTATCGATTCTGGCAATCGTCTTCTTGTATTCCCGCAAGCTGGGTACCGAGGCCGTCTCTGCCGAAGAACTCAAGAAGAAAAAACTATCCGGCTTTGAGGCCAGCGTGTTCTTTGGTGCGTTGACCGTGCTGATCGGCCTGCTGGTATTGGGGTTTTCTCCGTTCAAGTCGGTGACCGGCGCGCTGGCAGTGATTCTGGTGCTCGCGACGCTGCGCAAACAGTTGAATCTGGGCTTCTATCCCCGCGTGCTGGCGTTTGGCAGTTTCTTCGTCGTCTTGCTGGTCCACCAGGCGACGATTTTTGTCGCCGATTCGAGCCCGCAATGGCTGCAGCCGTTTCTGGGAAAGTCGTGGATTCATCCAACCGACGGTACGATCACGTTGCTGTTAACGATCGAGTCCCTGGTCGGTTCGGCCATTGTGGGGATGTTCGGCCTGCTGCTGTTCGGTCTGGCCCACCCTGCCTGGCGACCGGAGATGATCAAGTCGCTGACCAAGTCCGCCAAGAACGGCATCTCGCTGGTTGCTGCGAGCGCCTGTGTCGGCATTATCATTGGAATTGTGCAGCAAACCGGCATCGCAGGGGATTTCAGCACGGCGATTAAGGGCGTCGTGGAAACGAATCTGTTTCTGGCCCTGGTTGGAATCATGGTCTGCTCGTTGATCTTGGGCATGGGCGTTCCGTCGGTGGTCTGTTACCTCTTGATGGCCACGCTCATGGGTTCACTGCTGAACGAATTGGGTGTGGTTCCGTTGGCCGCCCACTTGTTCATCTTCTACTTCGGTATGATGTCGATGGTCACGCCGCCGGTCGCGTTGGCAGGTTATGCGAGCGCTTCGATTGCCGAGGCACCGATCATGAAGACATCGGTCGCAGCCTTTCGATTTTCGCTGGTTGGGTTCACGTTGCCATTCATGTTCATCTATCGTCCGGCGTTGTTGCTGTTGGCTCCTGGCGGAGGTAGCCCGACATTGTTTGCGGTGGTCCATGCCACCACGGCCGCGACCGTGGGTATTCTGTCGCTGGCGGCCTGCCTGGCGGGCTACCTGTTTGGCCGTCTGGGAGTTTTGGGCCGCAGCAGCATGTTCCTTGCCGCCCTGTTGTTGCTCGCACCGATTACCAAGGTCGGCGACGTCAACTTGGGGCTGACGATTGACGTTATTGGCGGCGTCATCTTTTTGCTGGCCGCGATTGCCAATTGGCGACTTGGCGATCGAACGACGGTCCAACCCTCGCTCACTTGATGCCGTCTCACTTGATGCCGGGGCCACCCATCAAATTGACCGTGAGCCGCGCCCTGCTGGGGGATTCGCGAACCGCGTTGAGCAGCGCCGCGTCGTGGTAGATCACCAGCGGAGTTGACGTGTCGGCGTCATCAAACCGCAAGACGTTGGTCGCCAGGTCGCGACCAGCCAACTGCCAGGCAACCTTGTGTTCGCCCTTGGCGAGATCAAGTTGGTACGTCTCAGTAGTCGCCTTCTCGCCACCCAAGGTTCCGATCAGCTTGCCATCGACATAGAGGGTTGCCGTCGCGTCCCGCGGCGATCCACCCTGGTGCGTCACGGTAACCCGTGTCGTTTCCGGCAAGCTGAGCATGCCGACGAATTCAAGCTGCAGATGGCCGCGAGGAGTCCTGGACTGCGCCAGGATGTCCGCCACATTGCTGTCGAGCAGTCGCAGGCCGCTGCGGTATTTCCAAAGTGTGCTGGCGTCCTGACCATTCACCTTCATCCGCCCGACCAGTGACTGAAACTCGGGCGGCGGTGCGAATCGCGGCCAGGCCGGTTTCGGCGTCGTTGGTTCCGCCGGTTGCGATGGTAATTCCGAGGTAATCTGCGTGATGCGTTTTTCAAGCGTGGCGCGGGCAATTCCCTTCAGGCCTGGCGCCGCCGTGCGTGCCAGGTCGAGCACATGTTCAAGCAGGGCGGGCACGTTGTCCTTGCCCACTGCCGTCTGCGCCGCGTACCAAAGTTCCGCGGCGGCCGCTTGTGCTTCGGATCTGTCCGCTTCGTCGGCGCTGTTGGCCGCCTTCGTTTCCGCGACGGCGGCACGCTTGAGAACCTCGACTTCCGACTTTGCCAACAGGGGGGCGCCGTCCAGCCATTGATTCCGCTGGAGACAGAGGAATTTTCCGTAGGTGAGGTTGGCGTTCGGATCATCGGGCGCCGCGACCAGTTGCTGGCGGGCGATGTCTGCCTCGGCCGCCAGTCGTCCCGCTCGCCTGCCTTGATCGCGAAGCAGGCGAGCACGCCGACCCAGCTCGGAGTTTCGCGCTCGAGTCGCTGAAGTTACGGCGACCTGCGCGACCTTTTCGACCAGGTCGAACCGCCCGGCCCGACTCATCTCGTCGCCAGCTTGGAGCGCCGACTCGGCCAGTGCTTGACGTTGCGCGACCGTCCGTGGACCACTTCCGGCCGCTTGAATCACGTCCGCCTGGCGCGCCAGCCGATCGAGATCAAACTGCGAGGCAAAGTCGTCGAGGACCTTCAATGATTTCGACAGGTCGTTGCCTTGTGCTAAACGTGTCACTGCCATCTCATACATGACAAATTGGGCAGCTCGATCGTCGGACGATTCGCCTGCCAAGGCGACCAGTTTGGCCGCGAGTTCCAATTGCTGGTCGGATTGCCTGGCGGCCGCGAGTTCGGCCGCGAAGAGCGTCTCGATTTGTTTGCGGGCAGCCGCTTGTTCCGTTTCCGACGGCATGGCTCGCGTGGCGGACGCTGCTGCCTCACTATCGTCTTTGGACGTTGTCGAACCAACCGGCCTCATCCCAGGCAGTCCTGTGCTCGGCATTCCAGGGCCGGCTGCCACAGCAGTTCCGGGAGTGGCGCCGGCGGACGGTCCCGGGGCCGCAGGTGCTTCGGACAATGCGACCCATTGGGCACCCCACAGCGTGCCATGGCGTGCATGACGCGAGAGGTCGTCGATCTGTTGGCTGCTGACGGCATGCTGGAAGTCGAAGACGAGTGCCGTGGTGGCGTCAGCGGCAAGTGACTGCAAAGGTTTGAAATTTTCGCGATAGCGGCAGGTGGTTGAAATCCTGACAGCCCGCATCTCCCCTTCCAAACCGGCCGGCTGCTGCGGTGAAAGGAAGTTGTGGGAACCAAAGTGCAATGGCAACGGGCTGGCGATATAACCGTTGGACAACAGCGTCGCCGGGCGGCTGGCTGCTTTGCGACCATCGACAAAAATCGACACCGTCGTCCCGTCGCCACTAACCGCGAAATGCCGCCAGGCGCCTGGTGCGTCGGGGTATTCCACCACCAAGCCTTCCCGCGTCGCGATCGCGAACCGCTGGCGGCCATTGGTGGTCCGTTCGATCCAGGCTTGCCAGCCGGCGGCGCCGCCACGCGGAATGTCGGGATGAGCATCACCCAGAACCAGATCGCCCATCAGCCAGTGGGCATTGGTTCCTTCGGCAAATCGGACCCAAAGTTCCAAGGTGAACGGTCGTGAAAAATCCAAAGACGTCAGGGGCTCGGCCGTTGTGATGCGGTCCGTGCCGGTGAACCGGATCGCCTTGGGGTTGTCATCGGTCGGTGCGAAAGGGAGCGGGACGTCGGGGGGCTGGGTAACCTCCGCCGGTGCCGTCGACGAAGGTAAAGCCGACGACGCTTGATCCGCTGGCAGCTCGAATGCGCGCGTCGACGGAATCACTGCAGGCGGGCCGGCAGGTGGCACAATCGGCGGTGTGCCAGGAGTCTCGACGCTGGTGCTTTCCTTAGCTGACGCGGGGGCGGTTGGGCTGCCTACATCGTTCAGCAATTCAGGTGAATTGTCGAACGCGATTGCGGCGACCGGGGGCGAGTCGGCGTCCGGCGAAGCTGGTGTCCGCCCCCGGATGGCCATCACGGCGGCAACGACAACGATGAGTGCGATCGTCGTCAGGCCGGTAACAAACAGGCTGCGATTTGGCGACCGGCCGACGCGTCGATCGGTGGAGGTGACGATCGTTGGCCTGGCGGGCGGGCGCTGGGTGACGGCGCTGTCGGCAACCGCGGCGGGGGAATCTGCGGCGAGGGAATCTGCGGCGGGGGAATCTGCGGCGGTCGTTTGGGGCGGCAGGGTCGCCTCCGGTTCCGGTTCCCAGGCCGCCTGTGGATCAAGCTGGGAGTGGGACTGGCGATCGACGGGGGACGCGAGATGAACCACAGGCCTCTCATGGTCCGTTGTCGTTTCGGCCAGGCTTCGCAGGTGCTGGTCGTACAAACGCTTGCGGTTTGGGTTGAGCAGACAGGTGGTCGCCTTGGATAGCTCGGCGATCAGCAACTTGGCTTCTCGTGCCGCGGCCCCAGTCCGGCGCTTCCGCAGTTGCGCCATGCTGCGCTGGGCGGCGTTGGAGATGACCTGCCGGTCCGATTCGAAGGTCTCCAATCCCAACAAGCCATAATGGTCATAGGGCCGCTTCTGCGGCGCGAGCCCGAGCCACTTCTGGTACGGGTTGAAATCCTGCGGTGCATCAGAACTTGTTGACATGGTGCAACTTACGGCTACCACTGCGATTCTCCGGCATCCTGGGCGGCAGTTCCTCTGGGGGCCACGTGCTGCGTTTCTGACGCAAGTCGGACCTGGGAAGTTCCACTGCCGAGTGCTGGGCACCCGGACATCGCTGGATTCGCAAACCAGTGCTAGCGCCGCCGATTCCGGGGCATGCGACGCTGGGTGCGGTCTCGATATTCGTGTTGCAGTCCAGAATATAGACTGCCGGAGCGTGGCGGCTACTCGTCCGTAACGCAGCCTTCCGAGGCGGATTTCACGGTCTTGATGTACTTATACAATGTCCCGCGGTTGGCTTTGTATGCCGGTGCCTTCCAGTTCGCTCGCCGAGCCGCCATTTCTTCGTCGCTGACATTGATATCGATCCGCCGCGCTTCCGCATCGACGGTGATGATGTCCCCTTTTTGAACGAGGGCGATCGGGCCACCCTCCTGGGCTTCCGGGGTGATGTGCCCGACGATGAATCCGTGCGACCCGCCCGAGAACCGGCCATCGGTCATCAGTGCGACATCGGTGCCGAGCCCAGCGCCCATGATGGCCGACGTGGGGGTCAGCATTTCCGGCATACCGGGGCCTCCCTTGGGTCCTTCGTAGCGAATGATGATCACGTCGCCCTTGGCAATCTTGCCTTGTTCCAGGGCCGCGAGCATGTCCTCTTCGGAATCAAAGACGTTGGCCGGCCCTTCGAAGCGGAGCCCCTCCTTGCCGGTGATCTTGGCGACGGATCCTTCCGGGGCAAGGTCTCCCTTGAGGATCTGGATGTGCCCGGTCGCCTTGATCGGCTTGTCCAAGGTGTGAACGACCTGCTGGCCTTCCTTCAGGTCAGGCAGGGATTCGAGATTTTCCGCCAGTGTTTTTCCCGTCACGGTCAGGCAATCGCCGGTTAGCAGCCCTTCCCGCAGCAGGTACCGCATCACGCCTGGCGTTCCGCCAACATTGTGCAGGTCTTCCTGCACGTATCGACCACTGGGCTTCAGGTCGGCCAGGAACGGCACGCGGTCACTGACCGCTTGAAAGTCGTCGATGGTCAGCGGAACATCGACGCTGCGGGCCATGGCAATCAGGTGCAGCACGGCGTTGGTCGAGCCCCCCAATGCCATCACGACCACCATCGCATTCTCGAATGCGGCGCGCGTCATGATGTCACGCGGTTTGATGTCTCGTTCCAGCAACACACGGACAGCATCGGCGGCTCGGCGGCATTCGTCCATTTTGGCTGCCTCGACCGCGGGAATCGAGGCGCTGTAGGGGAGCGACATGCCGAGTGCTTCGATGGCACTGGCCATGGTATTGGCGGTGTACATTCCGCCACACGCCCCGGCTCCAGGACAACTCACACGGACGATCGCCTTGCGTTGCTCTTCGGTGATCGTGCCGGCCAGAAATTCGCCATACGACTGAAAGGCCGAGACGATATCACGGGGCGTTTCTTCGCTGGGATGCGCGTTGTCCTTGAAGGACGTGCAACCGGGCTTGATCGTGCCGCCGTAAACCATCAGGCCGGGACGGTTCAGCCGTCCCAACGCGATCAAGCAGCCGGGCATGTTCTTGTCGCAACCGGGCAGCGTGATCAGTCCGTCGTACCATTGCGCACCCATCACGGTCTCAATGGAATCCGCAATCAAGTCGCGGGATTGCAGCGAAAAGCTCATCCCTTCGGTGCCCATCGAAATGCCGTCGCTGACGCCGATGGTATTGAACCGCATCCCGACCATCCCAGCTGCCTGCACGCCGTCTTTAACTTGCTGAGCCAGATCCAGCAGGTGCATATTGCAGGTATTACCTTCGTACCAAACGCTGGCGATCCCGACCTGCGCCTTGTTCATGTCTTCGTCGGTGAGTCCCGTTCCGTAAAGCATCGCTTGGGATGCTCCCTGGCTCTTGGGTTGCGTGACACGGGCGCTGTATTTGTTGATCTGTGCGGTCATGTTCTGAGTGGGGTAGGGTGTGGGAGGACCTGGGAGTCAGTTTGCGGTGGCGTGAATTGGTACTTTTTCCGGAAACATTGCAAGGAACCAAGTGTATCGACATTTGCCCGTTGTTTGAATTGACCCAACGACAAAAAAAGCCCCACGGATCCGGAAGAGCCGTGGGGCTTGAACTCTGCAATTGTCGCGACATGGTCACGACCAGCCTGGGCCACCTTACGGGGCGGCAGGCGTTGCGCCAGCATCTGGCTTCGCGCCGCCAGCAGGCGCCGCCCCGCCAGCCGGTGCCGCACCGCCACCAGCATAGGGATCCGCACCGCCGGTATACGCTGATTCATCCGGAATGGGTTGCGTCGACTCGACAGGCACAAAGGTGCTTTCCTCGCCACCACAGCCAACCAGGGCGATCGATAATGCCAGACAGGGGATGGTCAACAGGATACGAAGTTTCGACATATTTGGTTCCTTCTTGATTTTGAATATGGGGACTGTCACCCAGGGTGATTCGCCAGGAGTGTCGCTTATTCCCACTAAACTAACAAAAATGGTGCCCGTCAGTAAGTGGCCGAAACCGGTCCGAGTGTCGTGGCCGACCGTGCTGACACGACGTGCGAGCAAAGCCCATTGAGAAGCCCCGTCGGGGCGTTGTGAATTTCGATCACGTCGCCAGGGTGGGGTCGGCGCGGCGCATATCGAACGCCTTATTCTTACGGAACGTTCTCGCGGAGTTGGCGGGCCATTTGTCGATGATAATCGCGCTGGTCAGCGTCACCCAACGCCTCGTATCCCGCGGCCAGCCCATCGTGAACTGTCGCGGAGTTGGGGTTCAGTGTCAGGCTATGCTGGGCTGCTTTGATCGCCGACTTGACTCTCCCAAGCCGGGCCAGGATCAGCGCCTGGCGCTCAAATAGGAACGCATGCCAAGGGTTGATCTCAATGACGCGGTCTAAATAGTCGAGCGATTCCTCGAGCTGGCCCAAGTCTTGACAGAGGAACGCCATTTTTTGCAGCACCGACTCGTAGTCGGGGTCGATCGCGAGCAACTCGGTCCAAAGCCGCTTCGCCTCTTCCTGGTGCCGCTGAACCAGGTAGCCATCGCCGACTGCCTCCATGACGCGGAGGTCGGTGGGGTTCGCCTCCAGGATGGGGTGCAGCAGGCTGAGTCCTTCGTAGGCCAGGAACGGATCATCCACCTCTTGCGACTCGGCGATCTTACGGAGCCCCTGAGCACGCTCGCGGTCAACCAGAGGAACATCCGTTTCCACGTTACCGAAGAAGACCTGGGCGGCGTTACCGGCCGGCGATGAGGAGACCTCGACACCGGGCTGGCGAAGCATGTGGTGGTCCGTTTGCGAAGTATGGGGGACATCGTTGGTCGCGAGCGGTGGCATGTGGCAGGCAATGCACGAGTTGCCTTGAGCCTTTCGGCTCGTGGCCGGCGCGGAACAGGGGCTTGATTCCTGGTGACAGGTGAGGCACCGCTGACGATAAACGGCGACGCGCTCCTCCGGCGAGGGCTGGCCATGCGGATCGTGACACGAAATGCATCCCAGTCGGCCGTCACTGGCCTGGTAGCACTTGCTTGCCAGCATCTGCTCGACCTGGCTGACCGCCTTGGTTGTTTCGCCGAGCTGGCCCCGCGATCCATCGACGAAGACCGTCCAAACATCGCTCAACTTCATCCCGGGTCGAAAATCGAATTCGGAGCGTCCAAAGCGCAAATACCGGCCGCTCCCCTGCAAATGACACTGGTAGCAAACGTCGTCCCGACGAAGCGGCGACAGTTGGCTGGGATTCACAATGGTATCGACGATGGCGTCTGGCGTAGTCGACTGGTGGTGGGCAACGTGTTGGCCGCCGGGGCCGTGACAGCGCTCGCAACTGATCGGCCCTTCGACGATCACTGGCGGATCAAAGCGGTTGGGGCGCGCGCGCTGATGGGCCAGTTGGCCAACATGGCAATGCATGCAGTCGTCGACCAACCGCCGCTCAAACCGCGGGCGAGCGGATTGCTTGTAGCCGGGCGATAGATCCCACCGCGAGCCTTCGGAATACCATGTGACTGGAGACTGAAACAGCAACCCATCGCGGAATGTCGCGTACGAGCGGCCTCGCTTTCCCGAACCGATCTCGAAGTGGATCGGGACCGAATGTTCGTACAGGATTTCGCCCTCGCGGTCGAACATCGTCTCGCTGTGTCGGACTCCCGCTTCCGTCGCTTCCACGCGATACTGCCGCCGATGCGACGCTGCAAATGTCGTTTGCGTTTCGAAATCTTCCACGCGGGTCGCTTGATCGACCGCAGACGATGCATGGGCCATCGGGTGGGATTGGTAGCGTTGGGAAATTGCCGCGTGACAAACGGCGCATTTTTCGCTGCCGACGTAGGTGTCCGGCGGCGCTTCGGGCGGCGCCAGCCCGTACCGGTGGCGCGACAATTCGGCGGACGGAGGCGGCACGGCGACTTGCGGGTCGCCAGCCGATGAACGCCAGCAACCGGACGCGGCGGCCACGACAACGGCTGACATCATCGCGGCATACAGAAACGCGGAACTGAATGAGGGGGCCGGC
>JAUIHJ010000823.1 GCA_030432015.1 bacterium | reverse complement strand
GGCTCGTTTCGAGACCAAGACCGTCGGCAGCCAAGTGCTCGTCCTACCCAAAGATCTGGACTATACGCCCCCGGCGATCACCGGCAATTACATCGATCAGCTGGTCGGCGAAAAACTCCGCAAGATTCGCATCATGCCCAGTGGCAAATGCAGTGACGAAGAATTTATTCGCCGGGCGACAATCGACATCGCGGGCCTGCTGCCAACCGAGGAAGAATTCATTGCCTTCATGGCGGACACGTCTCCGGACAAGCGTGCCAAACTGGTCGATACGCTGCTCGATCGCAAAGAGTTTTCCGAAATCTGGGCCATGAAGTGGTCCGAATTGCTGATGGTCAAGACGACCAACCAGGTCAGCAAGAAGTCGATGTACCTCTACAGCAGTTGGCTGACGGACCAGATCGCGAGCAACGTTCCGCTCAATGAAATGGTGACCGAACTTCTGGGTGCCTCCGGCGGCACGTTCAAGAATCCCGCCGCCAACTATTATCAAATCGAGCGGGACACGCTCAAGACTGCGGAAAATGTAGCCCAGGTCTTTATGGGAATTCGCACGCAGTGCGCGCAGTGCCATAACCATCCGTTCGATCGTTGGACCATGGATGACTACTACAGCTTTGCCGCATTCTTTTCGCAGATCGGTCGCAAGACGGGCGAGGACTATCGCGAGCAAATCATTTTCAACAGCGGCGGTGGCGAGGTTCGGCACAAGGTGGACAACCGAGTGATGAAACCCAAGTTCCTCGGTGGTGCCGAGCCGGAACTGCAGGGCGTCGACCGCCGCGTGGCCATGGCAAAATGGTTGACGTCACCGGAGAACCCATATTTTTCGAAAAGCGTCGCCAATCGCGTCTGGGCACATTTCTTCGGCCGCGGAATTGTCGAGCCGATCGACGATATTCGCGTCAGCAACCCTCCCAGCAATCCGCAGCTTTTCGACACCCTGGGCGGGAAATTGGTTGAATACAACTACGACTTCAAACAGTTGGTGCGTGATATCTGCAATTCGGAGACGTACCAACGCAGCGCGGTCCGTAACCCCAGCAACGAAAAGGACACGCGTAATTTCGCGTTTGCCAACGTCCGGCGGATCCCGGCCGAATCGCTCCTGGATTGCACGACCCAAGTCACCGAAACCAAGGACAAGTTCCCCGGACTGCCCTTGGGCTCACGGGCGGTGCAGGTGGCCGACGGTGGCACCTCCAACTATTTCCTGACGACATTCGGACGCGCCAAGCGTGAGACCGTCTGTTCGTGTGAAGTCAGTCAGGACCCGTCCCTGTCCCAGGCCCTGCATATGCTCAACGGCGACACGGCGGGCGGTAAGATCGCTCAAGGCGGTCTGATCAAGCGGTTACTTGACTCGAAGAAAACCCCCGAACAGGTCATTGAGTCGATCTATATGCGTTGCTTGTCGCGCCGTCCCCTCGGTGATGAAATGCAACGGCTTATGGCGGTCGTGACCGAATCGGCCACGCCCCAAGCTGGACTGGAAGATGTCTTCTGGGCGGTTCTGAACTCACGCGAATTCGTTTTCAATCACTAAGGATTGGCGCATCATTGACAGCAGTCTTGTCGGTGGTTCGCGCTGCGAGCCGGGTCGACGCCTGCGTGGCAATGGTGGAGTCGCAGCCAACCGAACCCCTGCTACCTACTTCGCAAGGAAATGCTGGCCATGAAACGCTCGATTTCGTTCATCGCAACGTTTTGCGCGATCGTCACAGTGACTGCCGTCGCGCTGGACGCGCAGGAAAAGAAGCCTGCCGACAGTACCGCCAAGGTCACGTACGACGATAACGTCCGTCAGATTTTTCGCGAGCATTGCTTTAGCTGCCACAATCAGAATCAGACCAAGGGCGGCCTCGCGCTCGACTCGTTCGCTGGCACCATGGAAGGCGGCAGTAGCGGTGAGATCGTGCTCGCTGGCGACCTGGAGAGCTCGCGGCTATGGGCCCTGGTGTCCCACGCTGAAGAGCCGTTCATGCCGCCTGAGCAAGACAAGCTCCCAGCGGAAAAGCTGGCCGCGATTCAACAATGGATTGAAGGCGGCGCCCCCGAAAACAAGGGGTCGAAGGTTGTCATCAAGAAGAAAAAGTCCTTCGCTCTGGCGGTTACCGCGACGGGCAAACCATCAGGCCCCGCGGCGGTTCCGGAAGGACTCTGGAAGCAGCCGGTAGTTTTCAGCGACCGGGCAGCCGCCGTCACGGCGATCGCCTCGAGTCCCTGGGCGCCGGTAGTCGCCGTCGCCGGTCAAAAACATGTCGTTCTGTATAACTCGGATTCGGGCGCCATGCTCGGCGTGCTGCCCTTCCCGGAAGGGACACCGTACGTGCTCCGTTTCAGCCGCAATGGCGAAGTCCTGATGGCAGGTGGCGGGCGCGGTGGACATTCCGGCTGTGTCGTCTTGTACAGTGTGCGAACCGGTAAACGGCTGCTGAAAGTTGGCGACGAGCTTGATGCCGTGCTGGCCGCAGATATCAACAACGATCATTCCCTGATCGCGCTCGGCGGACCGAACCGGATGCTACGCGTCTATTCGACCGATACGGGTGAACTGGTTTATGAAACCAAGAAGCACACCGATTGGATTTATGCCGTTGAGTTCAGCCCCGACGGTGTTCTGCTGGCCTCCGCGGATCGCTCCAATGGGCTCTTCGTCTGGGAAGCCGATACCGGGCGGCAGTACCTCGACCTTCGTGGCCACACCGCTGCAATTTGTGACCTGAGTTGGCGTCCCGATTCCAATGTTCTCGCCAGTTGCAGCATGGACGCGACGGTTCGCCTGTGGGAAATGAACAATGGCAACCAAATCAAGAGCTGGGGCGCTCATGGCGGGGGCACCATGGCGGTGGAATATACGCATGACGGACGCCTCGTCACGACAGGCCAGGACAAGACGGCCAAAATGTGGGATGGCAATGGTGGCGCCCAACGGACCTTTCCCGCTTTTGCCGAAGCTGGCATGGAAGTGGCTTTCTCTCACGACGGCAAGCGTGTCGTGGCAGGAGACTGGACCGGCTTGGTCAAGATGTGGGAAGCGGCCGACGGCAAGGACGTTGCCCTACTGCCGCCCAATCCCCC
>JAUIHJ010000822.1 GCA_030432015.1 bacterium | reverse complement strand
ACATGAGCCCCACGCTGATCATCCTGTTTGTCTTCTTCGCGACGGCCCTGGGTACGTTAGCGGTCTACCTGATCGTGCGCGACCTGGCGTTTGCGGGCGGCGAGGCGAACGGCCAAACGTCAACCACATTGCGCCGGCTTTCTCTGGCACGCGATGAGCGTGTACCGACCTCCTTGCTGGATAGCTTCGACCTATGGTTTCACCGCGTGCTGGTCGAGTCTGGGCTGGAGTGGAGTTCCGTCACGGCGCTGCTGGTGCTGGTGTTGGTTGGCAGTCTTGCCGGGGGTACCGTCTTTGTCGTCTACGAATCACTCTTGCCGGCGACGGTCGCCGCGTTGCTCGGCGTGGGCACCACAATCATGCTCTTGGCGCTGGTCCGATCGCGGCGGATGCGGCTCATTCAGGACCAGCTTCCAGTCGCGCTGGATTTGCTGTCCCGCGCTGTTCATGCCGGTGAAAGCCTTGAGCAGGGCGTCGGCCTGGTTGGTCAAAGGTCGCCCGAACCGCTTGCCACCGAATTTCGCCGCTGTGCTGCACAGCTCGAGATGGGATTATCCATTCAGGCCACCATGCGGGCGTTGGTCCATCGGGTCCCCCTCTTGGACGTCCGAATTTTTTCGACCACGCTCAGTGTTCATCGCCGCGCCGGCGGTAATCTCGCTCAAACGCTCGAGCGGTTAGCGATTGTCATTCGAGACCGACTCGGCGCGCGCCGTCAGCTGCGCGCAACCTTGGCAGCAGGACGAATGTCCGCCACGTTCATGCTCATCCTGGGACCATGCGTCTTCGCCTACATGTTCCTTGGCCAACGCCAGTACGTCAGCGGCCTCCTCGAGACCGCACTCGGTCAATCGCTGCTGATTGTGGCTGTGATCCTGGAAGTGATCGGCATGATTTGGGTCACGCGGATGTTGCGGGCCGCCGAGCAATAGACGACACCATCGACTTTGAGCCAACTGGGGATGATGACAATGAATCCAGACCTTGCCGCGATCGTGGCTTTCGCCGCAATTGCGTTTGTCATCTTTGGATTAGGCGTGCTGCTGGTCGGCCGGCAGCGCAATGATCCCCACGGCGCCAGCCCGCTGTTCTTCGGGCGGATGACACATGCCTTTGCTGGCATGCTGCCGTTGCATTTCGAAAAAGTTGAAAATCTGAAGTCTGACCTGCTCCGCGCCGGCTATTACCGACGACATGCGGCCGCAGAATACCTTGCGATTCGAAATGTGCTGGTCGTCGGCACCATTCTGCTCACCGGCATGGCGATCGTCGCGCTGGAACCCGAGAGTCCGCTTGCCTTCCCGACGATCATTACCGGTATCGTCGCCACGGTCATTCTGTTCAGCGTGCCGCGACTCATTCTTCAAAGCCAGGCGGCCAATCGCCTGCGGCAGATTCAGTATGCGTTGCCTGACGCACTTGACATGTTGACGATGACGATGACCGGCGGCGTACCACTTTCTCAGGCACTCGGCTACGTGCAACGCGAAATCAAACCGACCTATCCAGATCTGGCCTGCGAGTTGGCGATCATCGATCGCCATGCTCAAGCCGGCTCCCTTGATCAAGCGCTCCAACAATTCTCCAAACGCATCGACATTCCTGACGTCCAATCGCTGACGGCATTGGTCAGTCAAACGGAACGACTCGGCAGCAATGTCACACAAGCTTTCCAGGATTACTCGGACAGCGTGCGGCGCGGACAACGACAACGTCTTGAAGAGCGAGGCAACCGCGCATCAGTCGCGATGATTTTGCCGATTGTTCTCTGTCTTGCCCCCCCTATTTACATCATGCTGCTCGGCCCGGCCCTGTTGGAATTGCGAGATTTCGCCGTTGAAGGGACTGCTCGCGATGGCGTACTGCGGCCCGACGTGAGCGGCCTCGATACGCCCAGCCAGGACGTGGCGCAATAACGCCAGGGAGCCCCGAGCAATGAGTACGACTGAATTCGACGAGTACGCTGCGCAGTACGACGACCTGGTTCGCAGTCCGATCCGGGATCGGTTCTCCACCGATTCGACATTCTTTGCCGAGCGTAAGTGGCAGTTGCTCCACCGATTCCTGGCCCGACAGGGCGTGTCGTCGCATGACCTCGACTGGCTGGACGTAGGCTGCGGGACGGGGACCTTGCTCCGTCTCGCCGGCAGTGATTTCAACAGTGCTTCCGGCTGCGATCCGTCCAGCGAGATGCTGGAGACGTGCGATGACCTGAGCATCTCGGTTCAACGCGAAGCAACACGGTTGCCATTCGAGTCCGACCGATTCGACATCGTGACGCTCGTTTGTGTACTGCATCACGTCCTCCCCAGTGATCGGCTGGCCTTGATGCAAGATGTGGGGCGCGTGCTACGCCCTGGCGGCATGGTCTGCATTTTCGAACACAATCCCCTCAATCCCGTCACCCGCCTCGTCGTCTCTCAGACCCCGGTGGATCGAGATGCCGTTCTCCTGTCGTCGGGCGAGTCGAAACGACTGCTGCGCGACGCCGGCTGTTCACCCTCGCATCTGGAGTACTTTCTCTATCTGCCCGAGTCGCTCTACCGGCGGATCGGTGGTGTGGAAAAGATTGGGACGCGACTTCCGTTCGGTGGCCAATATGCGGCGTTCGGGAAGTACGATGTCGGGTGATTCGGCGGTGACCAGCCCTCCGCGCGACCTCGCGTCACGTCTGGCAAATTACCGCCTGGCCTGGCTCCTGGCGGGGATCGCGGCCGTCCTGCTGCTGACGATGCCGAAATTCATCTACGTCGGCGATCCGGTCACCATCCGCATGACAACGATCCGACTATTAACGTCGGGCGAAATCAACGTTCCCGGCGAAGTTGCTCACCAGTTCGGGGATCGTGGACAGTACTTCTTCGAGCACCCGGAAACACACCGCTTTTATTCCAAGTACGGCGTGTTGAATACACTCCTTTATGCGCCCCCGCTGCTGGTCGAACAAGCGGTGAGCGGACGACTGGTGCCGTTTGACGAGTTGGACGAGTCGGGTCGCTCCCTGCGCTGCCTGGTCTTGAACATCTGGAATATTGTGATCGCCTTGATGCTGGCGACCCTGCTCTTTCACACCGCCAAACTCCAT
>JAUIHJ010000068.1 GCA_030432015.1 bacterium | reverse complement strand
CAGCCCTGACGGTCGTTGGTTGGTGGGCATCACGGAAGACTCAAGGCTCTGGGATTTGGCATCGCCGCATCTCAAAAGCAGTACGGCGATCGTCCCGAAACACACTAATTCAGCATCCTTCAGCCCTGATAGCCGCTGGCTGGTTACCGCCGACACATCGAGGGGCTCATTGCGACTTTGGGACCTCACAGGCGCCGAGCCGGCGACGTCGAGTCGTTCGTTGATGTCAAATGCCTATGACGCGAGCTATCAACTCAGCCGAGATAGTCGGTGGTTAGTCGTCGCTACGAGCAAGACACTTCCACGTCTATATGATCTCCGTCGGCCAGACCCCTACCGGCCAGTATGCACGTTCCCTGTCAAGATCGAGAAGACCACTCGTCTTCCTAAGCCATTCCTGCATAGGGGCGTAGCAGTGACGATCAGCCCAGACAGTCGTTGGTTAGCGATCGTCGACAACGAAAGTGAGACCAGCCTTTGGGACCTCGCGTCTCCGACACCCGCTGAGTCTCGCGTTCAACTAGAAGCTGCGCCTAGCGAGCTTCTTAACACGATTTCCGGTATGGAATTCAGCTGCGACGGCCGTTGGTTGGCCGTGGCAGGACAGGGGCAGGCGGCGAGGCTTTGGAATCTAACGCGCTCGCGTTTCTACACCCAACGACACCTGCTGCAAGGCGCCAAGAGTATGGGCCGGGGTCGAAGATCGAGCGTTGTGTTTAGTCCGGATAGCCGTTGGTTGGTCACGATCGGCTCGCATAATTCAACGCAGCTTTGGGACGTCACGGCCAACGTTCCGTCCCGGTTTCCACGAGTACTGATCCAGCATCTGCCGGTTGCTATCAGCTCGAATAGCCGCTGGCTAGTCACGTGGAAACAAGATGTCAGAAATAGCACCGCAACGCTCTGGGATCTATTTGCCGAGGATCTGGAGCAAGCCGGTCGCGTACTCCAGGGGCCAAGGTCTTGGCGGCCTCCGACGCCGTATCAGGGCGCAGGCAACGAGCAATTGTACTGCATGAGCCCGGACTGCCGGTGGCTGGCAACCTTTGACACCGCCAGCAGCACTGCACTTGTTTGGGATTTGGCCGCCCCGGATCCGGGCAACGCTCCCCAAGTCTTTAAAGGCCACACGGCTGCCGTTCAGTCCGTATCAATTAGTCACGACAGTCGTTGGCTTATAACGTCAAGTGGTGACCATACAATTCGATTATGGCCGCTGCGTTTAGACGATCTGAAGAAGGACGCGGCACAGGCCGTTGGGCGTAACTTCACGCAACATGAGTGGAGCGAGCTGTATCCAGATCAGCCCTTTGTGATATCAGCCCCCCTCGGCGAGTTCTAAAGTGAATCAACCCAACCGTGCGACTCACGTCCCACAGGATACCGAGCCGCTACGCCCGGTCAGCCCGCGGACATTCGGTCCGGCATCTCCTGAGCGCCAGTCGCCATCAGGAACCACCGTCTGGGAATACTGAGAGCGCCTCGCCCGATTATGGTTCCGCTAAAAGGTTTCAACGTTGTCGACTACATCTCATCCTCCCTTCCCAAGCTTGCTTGGCGCAATGGGCGCAACCCGCGTCGTTTCACAAATTCCGATGTGAGCTTCGGTGTCCAAACCGACGAACAGTCCATTGACAACAGTCGCATCTCAGCTTCTCATCAGTGGACATATCCCATTCGCTGGATTAGGACTTTATCGGCCCAGAGGCGTACTGCCCCATGATGTGCTACATCGAACTCACATCTTGGTCCCTTACTTCAACGCCCGTGATATATCGCATACCAGAGGGAACATCCGTTCTTGGAGTGGTAGGTCGAGGCAAAAGTCCCTTCGTGGGTGAACGAGTTGGAAGGGCACGTGCGCGATTAAAGAAAACGAATGATGGCCTAACAATCTCGCCCCTTGATTGTCAGCACGGCGTCTTCGTTTACGAGTGGCGCGTTCTTCAAGAATCACACCTGCTGGAGCCTGGCGTTCTGTTGCGCGTTGGCGGATGTACTCTTCTTCGCTTCGTCGAGGAGATGAAGGTGCCGGACATAGCCAGCAGGGCAATTGGACGTTTCGTGTGTGAATCGTGTCCTTCACGCACAGAGCATGTCGTCTGTGATGGCGACATCATCGGCAAAGACCCGCAAAGTCAGATTTGCGTTGGCGGCATCGCAGCAAGGTACGAAGCGAGACTGCGTCTGAAGGATGCGAAGGTCTGCGTCGAGGACATAAGTTCCCGCACGAAAATGATTGGCCTCAATACTCAGCTTGTCGCGGAAAGGAATTTGATCCAAGGGGATATTCTTAGCATTGATGACGATTTCTGGTCAATAAGCATTCGCTAGGGTTCGCGGCCGAAGAGGTAAAGCCATCGATGCAATTCGACGTTTCCCGTAGGCGCCCCCGAACCTCCCACCTTCCCCTTCAAGGGGCTGGGCCTGATTAGCAGGGCAGGTTACGGTTGGCAGCGCAGGCGGAAGGGCGCTTAAGAGTCACACCCGTAACTCGAATCGCCGGGGCTTATTCTATCGCCGCTGGCCCTGATTCTCGGTTGTCGTAAGCCGCGTCGGTCTACTCCACCGAGGCCGCCAGGCGCCAACGACTCAGGACTGCGAGTCCTTGGCGGGAAACGGTATCGGCGAAGTGAGCAAGGTGGTTGCGCGAAACCACGGAAGCGCCAAGGGCGACAACTCCGCGGCGAGCATCGGCGGCCGCCGACAGGCCTTGGACCGTCTCAAGAAGTCGCCGGACCTGAGACGCATCAGAAAACGACCCCAAATGAGTCACGTTTGACAGGGCATCAAGTTCGATCCGAAAAACGTTTGCTCCTGATGTCTTGCAACAGGCTGAATACGCGTCTACTGCCGATTTTTGCACGGAGCTTCCGATTTTTCGAGCGAATCTTGGTACACGAACATCGCGATCAACGCGGCCAGTTGGGAGGGTTTGACGCTGCGGCATCTGACGCCGCCATCGCAACTGTCAGCTCCTGCGTCGCGTTCGTGACGCCGATTGCTATCAGAAGCGTCTAAACACATTGCGGGAGATAAATTCCGGCCAATGTGATTCTCGCTTCACACCCACCCGAGCTGCTTGAGACTGATGTTGTCGTTCCAGATCTTTGTCATGTGGCGGATCTTGTCACCGTCGAACTGCATTACATACACGTAGTCCGCCTGGACTTGCTTTCCGGTCGGAGGAATCGGTCCGCCCTCTCCCGTGTGAGTACCCCGAAACACGCCGTAGGCGGTTACGTTGTGGCGTTCCTCGTCCACGGCGAACGACCTAACTTCGTAGCGTCCATCTGGAATCGGAATGAGCAGCCCCTTCATCCAGTCAGTGTACGCCTGCAAAGTGTCAACGCCCGCCAGAGCGTCAGCCTGAGCCGTGAACATCGCTCCGGCGTGGCAGTACTGCTTGGATCCCTCCCACCCTTCGCCTGTCTCGCAGGCATCGAAAAAGCGCTCTGCCGTCTCTTTGATCGAGCTCATGGAAGTGCTCCTTTCATCTTCTCTCTTGCTCACGGTAAGCGTGCATCATATCCCGTACCTCAGCACTGAATGAGCACGACGCAATCGTCACGCGGCGCCAAACCATGAAGATTACGACGACGTTCAGCGCGGTACAACACTACGGTACCGGATCCGGCGATTGGCGTAAACGACTCGATGCAGGTGACACAATCAAGCTTCAATTTCATACAAACGGACGCACCCGCAGCACCGAAGGAACGTCGCCCCCCTGACGTTCACTTTTTGCGGAGATCGGCGATCGAAAAACATGAAGATGCCACGAGGCGTCCGAACAAACGACCGAGCGTAAGATAGAGACGAATCCGGGGGATTGGATCTGTGGCAAACGCCGTGGTAAAGTTTCTTGATCTCGACGCACCCGCTTCTGGCCTAGGCGCGCAACATGAAAGCCGGCGCGATGGTCGACGTGAATTCGTGAATTGAGGGGAGCGAAGCATCAGCGATCTCGTACAAGTGACCGACGAGATCTTTATCGTTCCCGGTCTATTCACGAAACAGGAATGCGAAGAGTGGATCGCCCGGAGCGAGTCCCTGGGGTTTGAGCCAGCTCCGATCAATACCAACGTTGGACCGCAGCGCCATGCTGACATCCGCAACAACGATCGTGTCCTCATCGAAGATGAAGCACGGGCTTGCGAATTGTGGCAACGAATCAGGAATGATGTTCCGACGGTTGTTGAAGGTTGGAATGCCGTGGGCCTCAATGAGCGAATGCGATTTTACCGATACGACCGTGGTCAAAGATTTAGATGGCACGGAGACGGTTGCGTCCGCCGCGCCAATGGTGACCAGAGTTTTCTTACCTTCATGGTCTACCTCAATGATGGGTTCGCGGGCGGAGAAACAGTTTTCCGTGACGTTCAAATTGAGCCACAACAGGGTATGGCTCTCTTGTTTTGCCACTGGTAGAAGCACATGGGCGCTGAAGTCCGCGACGAACGAAAGTATGTGCTGAGATCCAATATCATGTATGCAAGAACCGGCATCTCAGTGACTCCCTGAATCTGGTGTTCCCCGCGCGCGCCGTGATGTCCGATCAAACCACCCTTCATGACACGATCGCCGTTCGCACCGACGGAGGCCACCGCAGGCGGTACGCTTGCGGTACGGCGGGTAAGTCCGTCTGGTGCAGCGGAGCAGCGATGACTCGAAGCACTTCCAAATGGGCCTTCAGTTTTTTGGCCGGGATGGCAGCGCCAGATCCTCTTCTGGGAGGTTGACGTCGGCGCCATGAGGGGGCACGTCCACTTTGGCACTCCAGAGGATTGCGTTGACAATCATGCGGCGGAACGGTTCGTTCTGGAAGTTGGTGTAGAAGTGTCCCAAGGTGGTGCCGAACGAGCGGCCGCCGCCCGGCCGCTCGAAAGCCCACCCCACCACAACCGGCTGCGACTCGGCGGTGACCTGCAGCAGCGGTGTCGCCTTGTCGGTGATCGTCGGATTCAAGTAGTACTCGTCGTGCAACTGGTACTCCTGCCAACCGCGGCAGATGGCGTGGTCCGCCGCCAACTGCTTAAGCGGCGAATCGCCGGTGTGCAGCCCAACGTTGCTGACCCAGGTGCCTCCCATATAGCGAAGCCAGATCGGTCCGAGGCGGCGCAGATTCTGCTCGCGAACCGCTGATGCCCAATGAATGGTGACCAGTCCCACGCCCTTGTTCAATAGGCCTTCGACTTGGCCGCGGTGTGGAGCATCGAACAGAAACTCGGCGGCAGGTGTGGTGTAAACGACGATCGCGTCGACGCCGTCTAACTGCCCTGGGTCCTTTGGCCAGCCATCGGAGACAACGCATTCGATTTCACCGTTGCGCGCCAGGCACTTGGCCAGCATGCCGCAAGTGTGGAGATACATGTGCGTGCCGAAGGGATGATCGGGCTGTTTGCCGACAAACAGCACCTTCGGTTTGTTGCCCTCTGCGCAAGCGCTGGCTGCGACCGCAAAAATGAGCCCCAATGCAATTCTCAGGTGCAAACCCGTCTTCATTTTGATTTCCGTCAGGCTGTCAGGATGGGGTTGGTTTAGCAACACGATAGCGAACCGATGGCCGGTCCAGGCGGTCATGATATTGCATCGCGGGTCGGCTCGGCAAACTGAAACAGGTCACGCAAAGCGCGTTCGCCAGCTGACAGTTCAGCAGGATGTATGGGTTCAGCGTGAACGTGCTTTTCTTTGCTTGAGTTTCAGTGGTTGACGTGTGATTTGTTACTTAGTTATTCCGGCGGGGTATGGGGTTTTTCGCATTAGGCCGACCCCTTACTGACGCAGGGTGCGACCGAGGATTCAAGCGGTGCGTCATCCTTTCTTAACTGGAAATCGGCGGTGACGCCTTGGCTGTGGTCAAAACGTAACGACCTCCCGACACCTCGGATAGTTCCGGCATCCCCAAAACAGATTCCCTTTATTTCGCCCTTTTGATGCTGTTCGTTGTACCATGGTAACACCACACTTTGAGCAAATCGGCTCGCCCGATTCTTGAACCGCCGTGACAGGTGCGAACGACGCCAGCGGGTTTTCGAAGCATGTCGCCAATTCACCGGCCAATGCATCCGCGCTGTAACTCGCCCTGGCCACAACGTGCACAATCGGCAGTCCAGCCGCAGCGAAGACCCGGTCAACAAATTCATCGCGTGCCCGACGATCTGCCCGCTGGTGACTGGAGTCGTCCAGTTCTACCCCGCCGAGTGGCTTCATCGTGGTCGGATGGCACAACAGGAAGTCGACGTGCTTGCGGTCGATCTTATTTCGATATGCCTGATTCTCATTTGGTCGGGCGACGAAGAACACGTCGTTGAGATTGACCTTGGGACAAACGACCGCTTGGTCACCAACGGCGGCAAGCAGCACCCGGTAGAAAGAATATTCGGCGCGTGACAAGAAATCGTCACGGAGGCGATAGGGCAGCGTTGGTGTCGGTGCTGCGAATTCACCCAAGTTGCCCCCGAACAAACGAAGGATCGCAGCCAGGCAGCCCTGGGGTTCGTCGCTTGATCTCGTCATTACTGCCCCTTGCATTTTGAGAAGCTAATATTGTGGCAAGCGGAACCAGGCGTGTCGAGCGGCGACCAATCCTGGTTGCGAGACACCTACTCGTCGTTCAAAGAACCGTTACTGCATGCCCCGCCTCTCCCAGCACCACGCGCGCCCGCTCCAAGTCCGCCTGACGGACCATCAAGTAATCCGTGTCGAACGTTGAGATGACAAAGATCGAAATCTCTGCCTCAGCCAACGGTTCGGCCAAGGCCGCCAACACACCAACCTGCGTGAAGTCCAACGTCCCCGCCACCTGCAGACAACGCCAACCTCGGACAGCCTGCGCATCCTTGGGAACTCGATCCTGGGGACAGACGATGGACAATTCGTCGGCGGTGCTGGTGATCGAGACGAAATCGCCAGTCGCCCAAACTGGGACTGGGGATCGGGCGGCGAGCCGGCAAACGGCGAGGGTGTGGGGGAGAAGTAGTAGATCCACTACGATTGACCTCATCGCCGGGCGCATACGATGCCGCGATTACCCCTCAACTACTCACGTCCGAATGGAAAAAACCAGATTGGTTGTGGGCGTTTCGTAGGCTTGATTGGCGTCGCCAGTCGCTTCGGATCACGAAGGTACCAGTCGCCGCCATCGCAGTCGTACAGCTCAACCGTGCCGATGATCAGGCCGCGAGGCAGTTGACTCGGATCGAGCCCCCAATCCTCGGCCTCCGGCAAACTCTCCTTGGACAATGATGCGTAGATCGCAACCCTGCCTCGGACGTTCGTCGCCCTTGATCGGTATTCAACATCCTTGTTGCCGAGCATGATCAACTCGGCCCAGGGCTGCCGGATCGACAGTGCACGTGTCATCTTCCAGTCGATGTCCGCAGAGCTGACCGTCGTTGCGCTGTCTGCCAGTGATGATGCACCGACCGCGGGTTTGGAAGTTTGCTCGAGTGGCCGCTTTGCGGGCAGATTCTTGCCGAAGATCTCGTTCCATCCTTGAGAATAGGTTCTCTTCATGTCCAACCCTCCGCGACCGTCCAGACCCAAGTCACGCTCGCCATCATAACGGAACCGGAATGGTTTTGCAGTTTCAATACCTCATCGAGTAAGCGGTGGTTGAATTGTCTGCGATCCGTAGATAATTCACGTGCGGATCGGTTATCTGGGTATTTGCTGGATCCCACGGCAGCCGATTATTTGCCGCGTTTCTGGTCAACGCATGAAGCGGAAACACTGGCACACATGGTCAACGCCCCCGGTCGCTTTGCGCAGCTTATTGCGGCGTCGCATTCGAGTCCTTCCGGGATAACGGTCGCCGAGGCGGCCCGAACGTGATCTTGTCAATCAGCGTGATGACCGTATCGTCGTCGCCACGGTAGCCTGAGACGGCTGTGATGGCTTCAATGACATGCACGTAATTCAGCCCGAAATCGCAATCGAGTTCTACTTCCGCATGGCTCCTGATACCGTCCGCCTCACGTTCCGCGCCACCGATCAACGACACGATCTCGTCCTGGAGATGTTGCATGTCGAGCCTACCATCTTTGCCTTCCAGGAAGGGCAGCAGGCGACCATTGAGCGACATACGAAACAGCTTTCCCTCGCCATCCGCTTCCAAGCGAACCCGTAGCGTTTCAACATGGAGGGCAGCCCAGTGCGAGGCGCCGACCTCCGCCAGCGGCATCTTGATGTTGAAGTCACCCTCTTGTGAAACGATCTTAAACGTCAAGATAAAGAACACCAGCAATTGGAACACGATATCGATCATCGGTGTCATCTGTAACGCAGTCCGAGCACTGCCGGGTGTTGTCGTGCGACGTGGTTTCATGGGAGGCCTGTTTGTCTTGGAAACGCGGTCGTAAGTGCAACGACCGGGGAGCCGTAGGCAACGTCGCAACCAGCCAATACGAGCAATACCATCAGCGGGATTATCTCAACGAGAGGTTCGCGACGAATGCAATGGATTATTCCCGCCGTGCCTTGTCCCGACGAGGTTTGGCAGAACCCGTCGCGTGGGTTAGGATCGTTCACGTCATAGAGACCTGATGCCGGTCGAATACTCGCAATAAGAAACATGGGGTCGCCGCATGTCAAAATCCTTCATTCCGTTTCTCATCGTCGCGCTCGGCATGGCCAGCATCGTCGCGGCATCGGAACGCCCGCACATAATTCTGATGATGGCTGACGATCTTGGCTGGGGCGACGTAGGCTTTCATGGCAGTAAGATTGCCACGCCTCACATCGATCAACTGTCAAAGCGTGGTGTGCAGCTGAATCAGTTCTACGCGCAACCGGTCTGCTCTCCGACGCGCGGCGCGCTGCTGACCGGCCGCTATCCGATGCGATTGGGTTTACAGTGCGGTGTCGTGCGTCCCTGGGCGAGTCACGGATTGCCGCTGGACGAGACGACATTGCCGCAAGCGTTGCAGGATTCGGGGTATGCAACGGCCATCTGCGGAAAGTGGCACCTGGGGCATGTCACCACGGATTACTTGCCCACCCGCCGCGGCTTCGACCACCAATACGGGCACTATAACGGCGCGCTGGATTATTTCACGCATATCCGTGACGGGGGTCACGACTGGCATCGTGACGATCGCCCGAACTACGACGAAGGCTACTCGACGAATCTCATTGGCGATGCAGCGGCGAAGATCATTGCCGATCATGACAAGAGCCGACCATTGTTTCTGTACGTGCCGTTCAATGCTCCGCATACGCCGCTCCAAGCGCCGAGTGAGTACATTCGCAAGTACGCCGACATACCCAACCAACAGCGACGTACCTTTGCGGCAATGGTAACGTGCATGGATGACGCAGTCGGCCACATCCTGGCTGCCTTGGAGGAGCACGGATATCCAAGTGAGAAGACACTGATCGTCTTCTGTTCCGACAACGGCGGAATTCCCCGACTGGGCTCCAATAGACCGCTGCGCGCGGGGAAAGGCACCCTCTATGAAGGTGGCGTACGAGTGCCCGCGGTGGTGGTTTGGGAGAACGTCCTCCAGGCTGGCGGCGTGGTCGACCAGCCACTGCATATCGTGGACCTCTATCCGACGCTGCTGCGGTTGGCCGGCGCAGAGGTCGTCCAACAGAAGGCACTCGACGGGAAAGACGCTTGGAAGACGATTGCCCATGGGAAGCCATCGCCGCATGAGTTTCTGTTGCACAACGTTACCCCTTATTGTGGAGCGCTCCGCATGGGCGACTGGAAGCTGGTTCATAACGGCCATGTTGGTGCAAACGCCACCCAGGCGGCCACCGAGGAATCGTGGGAGCTCTTCAACATTCGGGTGGACCCGTCAGAAAAAAATGATGTCAGCCGCCAACAACCGGAGATCACCGCAAGGTTGCGGACGAAATTGGCCGCGTTGGCCAAAGAAGCGGTCAAGCCGAACATTCCGCCCAACGTTCCGCCCGCCGGGTTCCAGTCGCCAAAGATCTGGGGGCACGCTCAGGTTGACGCCCCTCCACTGTTCGACGGGAACACGTTGGCCAATTGGACGACGCTCGACGGCCAACCCGTGACCAAAGGCTGGGAAGTTGTCGACGGAATGATTCACCTCAATACGGCACAGGGCCGGTCAGGTCACATCGTCACAAAACACGAGTATGGCAATTTCACGTTGACATTCGAATGGAAAATAGCATCGGCCGGCAATAGCGGCTTGAAGTACCGCGTGCGTCGCTACGGTCGCAAGACTCTCGGTCTTGAATATCAGATCTACGACGACGGCCAGAAAACGCTTTCGCCGAACAAGAGTGCCGGTTCTCTGTACGATCTTTATGAACCGAACGAATTCAAACGGTTGAAACCCGCTGGAGAGTTCAATTCGAGCCGGATTACCGTCGATGGTCAAACGGTCGAGCACTGGCTGAACGGTCGACGAATTTTGACCGCGACGGTCGGCGACGAAGAATGGGAACGCCGCCTGGCGGCGAGCAAGTTTTCCGATGTCGACGGTTTTGGCGAAAACCCTTTTGGCCAGATCATGCTGACGGACCACGGTAGCGAGGTCTGGTACCGAAAACTTCGGCTTGAAGTCCATTGAGCCAAGCAACAAACCGGAGCCGCCTGGCAACGGGCATGCCCAATACTCGTCAGCGTGACATCTCGCCACCATCGAGCTTTCCGTGAAGGTCGGCGACTCGCCCAGCGCCGTCGCGAACAAAGGCGGCCTGGGCGACCCGCGGGATGCTGCCCGTGCCGAGGGCGTCAATCATCGTCGCGAGTGCTCGGCTCGGTCAGACAGTGCCCGGCGTCGATGTGCCGCCAGGCGGCGAGTGTGATCGCCAAATACGTCAGCGAGGCGAGCCATTCAATTGTTGTCAATTGGTTGTAACGCCGGTGCCCTGCCGCGAACGCATCCCGATCGGTAATTGCGGCGACGTCCACATCGATAACCGCATCCAGCTGACCATGTACCACAACAAGACCCACAAGCGCACAGCCCAACACCAACGTGCAGACGGCTAACGCAGCCCCCCATCGCCTCGATTTGCGAGTGACGTACGCCGCATTCCAGACCATCAATGTCGCCGTGACTCCGCCCAGAATCTGTAGCCACTCGGTGACCCGTTGCGTGATGAGTCCGCCCACCATTGGGTCGTCAAGCACATCATGGGCGATCCGTACAACGCAAGCCGTGTAGAACGTAAGCCCACCCCAAAACAGGGCGAATGTGAGCAACAGCAGGAAGCGTAAGCCCCAGGTCATGCGTTCAATCTCGACGGCGTGATCGGCAAGACTTCTCCTTCGGGTGAAGTCCATGTGCGGCGCTGTTCCGCTGTGGTGCAGCGCGGGGGCCGGCTGAAGGTCGATACTACGAAATTTACCGTGGTCGCCGCACGCCGAAATTGTGCCACACGCCACTGTTCCTGACCATGTGTCATCCAAGAAGTGATTTCAGCGACCGGTTTAACGCTTCCGCGCAGTGCGGCCGACCTGCGTTGCACGATCGGGATCGTGCTGAGGGTTCGGAGTCGGCATCTGGCCACCAACGCGTTCACGCCACGCATGAAGCTTGGCGCGAAGTTGTCTCACCAGGTCGGGCTTTGCGGCCGACATGTCGCGTTGTTCGCCAATATCCTCGGCCAGGTTGTACAACTCAACGCGGTCGCCTTCGTGAAACTCGACCAGCCGCCACTGCCCCGAGCGTATCGCGCTGTAGGGGCTATCACCTCCCGCGTGGTAGTGTGGGTAGTGCCAAAACAGATCGCGATCGAGTGTCGACGAGGGATCACGTAATAACGGTGTAATGCTGCGTCCGTCCACCGAGGCATTGTGCGCGTCGTCACCTGGACTCGAGGTGACTTCAAGCAACGTCGGATAGTAATCGATCGTCATGATCGGTTCGTCGCAGACGCTGGCGGCCTGGGTGACACCGGGCCAGCGCACAATCGTTGGAACGCGGACCCCGCCTTCGTAAGCCGATCCTTTGCCGCGACGCAACGGCAGGTTTTGCGTAAAGCCATCGTGCCTGCCATAACGCTCGGTGAGGCCGCCGTTATCAGACGTAAACACCACCAGCGTATTATCCGCAATTCCATGGCGGTCGAGCCGCTCCAACACGCGCCCGACGCTCTGATCCAGGCTCGCAACCATCGCGGCGTAGGTTGCATTGTTGTGCGTGGCATCGGCCCGCACTTTATTCGAAAAGGCCGTCACCAAGTCCTTTCGTCCTTGGATCGGCGTGTGCGGCACGTGATAGGCGAAATACAGAAAGAAAGGCGTGTCCTTCGAGTTGTCGATGAATTCAACTGCCTTGTCGGTCAGGTAATCGGTCAGAAAGTCGCTCTTCGATTCGCCTCTTGAATTAAAGCCTGCTGGCAATACATAGCCCCTGGCGCCGCGGGGTTTGTCGACCGCCACATCAAAGCCATGCGACGTTGGTCCATACGCAGCCGCATCGCGCCCGGCGTAATGCAAATGCCACTTGCCGAACTGTCCGGTCGTGTAGCCGGCAGCGCGTAACGCTTCGGCAATCGTCACGTAGCTGTGATCGAGCCCCTTTGTCCAGTCCGGGATCTGTAGCTTTGCCCAAGGGCGATTCTGCCCGGCAATGAAATCGGTCAAACGCAGCCGCGCGGGATACATCCCCGTCATGATTGAAGCGCGCGTCGGCGAGCAGACAGTGCAGGCGGAGTATGCGTTGGTGAACCTCATGCCGCTTTGGGCGAATCGATCCAGATGCGGCGTCTCGTAGAAATCACTGCCAAAGCAACGCAGCCCGGTCCAGCCAAGATCATCCGCCAGGAAGAACACGACGTTCGGCTTCTTCGGCGTCGAATCCGCTCCCTTCACCGTCGGGTGCGAGGTGATGGCAACAAGTACCAACGTGATCGCAATCGTTCTCGGGACGTGTCGCATGGGATCAACCTTCGTGACAGGTTCGTCGTAACGTCACGCAGCGCGTGAATGAAATGACCAGATGGGCAGTATAACCGAAGGGCACGCCATCGCAGCAGCCGTGCTCAACTCCAACGCCTCTCGGATCTTCCACCTGGGTATTTGTCGCAACTCGGATCGCTCGCTGAAAGTTTGAATCTTGCGCCTCGGCAACTGCCGAAGCCATGGCAGGTTGCAGTCTGGCTGTAATCCCGAGGAACTGTGGCCTGGATGCTCAAGAGCTGCGATGCGACTCTTGGGCGCAATTCTAGCGCTGGCGCGTCGTCGCTTGTCGTCGTTTGCAGACGTGGCCGTGGTGTCCTAGCGGGCTATTTCCCCGAGGGTTCTCGAACCGAGTCGAGATTGGTCCGCGCGCCATTGTGGTCGGGATCAAGGCGGAGTGCAGCGAGAAACTGTGCCGTCGCCGCATTCACGTCTCCTCCGCGAAGCAGGGCTTCGCCGAGTTCATTGTGCGTGTCCGCATCGTCCTTCCCGAACCGGATCGCTTGCTGATAGTGGACAACGGCATCGCCTGTCTCCCCGGTCGCGAGCAGCGTCCGCGCAAGTAACAACAAGGTGTTCCCATTATGCGGGTTGAGCTTTTTTGCTTCGAGCAGGGATTGCGAGGCAAACTCGTGCTCACCCAATTGAAGGTGCACGGCGCCCAATGCCTGATGCGCGTCGTCTCGATTCGGATAGAGCAGTGCGCCCATCGCAAGATAAACTTTTGCGGCAGCCCAATGCCCCTGTTCGAGCAGAAGCGTGCCAAATGGAATGTAGCCACGTTCGTAATCCGGCTCCCATTGGAACAGCCGTTCAAACTCCAACATCGCTTCCTCGTGTCGCTTTGTCAGCCGTAAACACTCGGCCAGCAGGAACTGGCTCTCAAGATCTTTCTCGATTAGCATCAGTGCGTCCGCTGCGCGCAGTCGTGCCTCGTCGAACTTTCCCGCCCAGCTCAAGACCTTGGCGAGGTTGCGTAACGCAATTCCCTGCCGGGTCTTGTCAATTCTCGCATCAACCCGTTGTGCGACAACATCGACGGTCGCAGGCGTAGGCGCCGTTCCCGCCACGATTTCCGCACGTTGGAGAGTCTCAATAATCCATAACGCCAGCTGTCGATGAACATCGACAGTCGGATGAACGTGATCGAGGAAATACTCGGAACCGAGGCACTGGTGCCCGAGTTCCTCGTGACTCTGTTGGAGCAGCTGAGCACCGAACTCCACGACGGGGACTTTCTCCTGAGTCGCAACGCGGCGAATCGCTTCTGTGATTTCTGGCAATGCCCGCAATGGGCAGATGTCCTCGGCCAACGCGGTTTCAAATGCACGCAGCGCTTCCTCCATCCGTCCGAGGGCGAAGAGTGTCTTGCCGTGTAAGAAATGCACCGCTGCGTACCTTTGATCAATCGACTTCGCTCGATCGATCGAGTCCAACGCATCCTCGAACTCGCCGTTCGCCAACTGCTCTTCGGCAAACGCGAGATGAAACCTGAGTTCCGTCAGTTGGTTCTCGGGCAAGGGTTGTTTAGGCTCGCTCTTGAATGGCGAACAGTCTCTTAGGTTGGACGCGGGCGTTACAAACACGATCTTCGCGTCAGCCCCCCGGGCAATAGCGACCATGCGTTGAAGATTCAGTTCGTAGTGACGAAGCACGCCTTCATGCCATTCGCGATCGCGATGATAGGCGGACGGACCCACCGTGGCGTTCAGAATTTCATCAACCTCCTCGGCCAACATATTCGAAGCGTCAATCGGTTCGACGGGCTTGCTGCGGCTGAGGATGCGATCAAGGACCGCCCAAGTTCTCGTTTGGCTCAATGCCGCGGAGACGCGAACTTGGGCGACAGGTCGCTCAAACATGCCGGCGTACGTTCGTCTTTCGAGGAATTCGTTATGCACGCTGTAAACAATGAAGAGATCCGGGTCGTATTGCGCGAGCTCCTCGACGACAGCCGCCACGCGATAACTCGCGTAACTGACGCCCCCCGCATTGATCACCTCCCATTCGCACGAATCGTCGACCAAGGGGAGAAACTCTCTCAGCCACCCAGAATACGAAGTGGCGTCCCAATAGGGGCGGCCGAACGTCGTCGAACCACCGACGCAAAACACACGGCGCGTACCAGCCGGCTTCTGGCGAGGAAAAGTCTGGTCGTTAAACCACACAAGTTTGTTCGTCGCGGTCGTCAACCACGGTTCGCCATGGGGGCCGTCGACGGGTTCAAACAACGGAATCTGGGAGAAGCCGGAAAACGGATCCTGTGTCTGGGTCACCGGCGTGACGCCGCAAAGCCACAGCCCCGACTCAAGCATCAAGAAGAATGCCAGCGTTGCGAAGAGGGCAAACACGAACTTTCTGCGACGTGAGCCGTTCGGCGCGTAATGTGGTCTGGCAGACAAAGCGAAGATCATCCGAAATTGGTTCCGCTACCGCGGGGCTCAGTTAGATCTTCCAAAATAGCATAAGACGATAGCCGTCGCCAAAGTTGAGTCGCTCCACCTTGTGGTTGAAAGTAATCTTACGTGTCATTCCCTCGGCACTGTTTGCGGGGACCCGAAGCGTGCCAATTCGTCTGACCCGAACCTGCCACCCACACGTCAAAACAAGACCTCGATCTTGTTGTTTCCGGCTTCGAGCGACACCCTCCGTTTTCTTACGCCACCCAATTCACCCACTGATTGTTCCGAAGAGCCAGGGTTTCATGATGTCCGCGACGTCAACTCTCTCGCGCGAGCTCCCGCCCCAGCTCCCTGACCGTTGGGTCCGCACGTGTTGCGATTCAATCACAATGGCAGCGGTCGAAGCCAGCGATCGCTGGGGGATTGCGGGCCTTTCGACGCGGCGAACATTCGCGTCGCTCGCGTGATTCGTTCAACGGGCTGCTCGATGGCGAGCCCGAAACGCTACAATGATCGATCACGTTGCGAGGCACACCGGCCTGATGTGCCATGTCCCCAACGATCTTGCTCGCGTCCCGTCATTCAATCAGGAGCTACACCATGCAGCGAATCGTGCCACTAATTGTCCTTCTAGCGCTTGTGCAACAGGGCCGTGCTGATGAACCCATGCAATTGCGCGATCTCGCGTACGGCAGTCATCCACGTCAAGTTCTTGATTTCTATCAGGCGAAAGCGGACAAGCCGACACCCGTCGTTTTCTATATCCATGGTGGCGGCTGGCGGGGTGGCGACAAGCGGACCAATCCGCAGGCTTTCTTGGCGAAGGGTATTTCCGTGGTTGCCATCAACTACCGGTATGTTCAAAACGGCGTCGCAGAAAAAGTCGAACCGCCGGTGAAAGCGCCGTTAGAAGACGCCGCCCGCGCGTTGCAGTTTGTACGCTCCAAGGCGGCCGAATGGAACCTTGACAAAAAGCGCATCGGCGCCACCGGAGGTTCTGCCGGCGCATGCTCATCACTGTGGCTCGCTTTTCACGATGACATGGCCGATCCCAAGAGCGACGACCCAATTGCCCGCGAATCGACCCGACTGTACTGCGCTGCGGTCAACGGAGCCCAAGTGTCGCTCGACCCAAAGGAACTACGTCAATGGATGCCGAATTACGGCTATGGGGCTCACGCGTTTGGTCTGCCGAACTTTCAAGCCCTGATCGACCGCCGCGCCGAGGTTTTGCCATGGATCAAGGAGTATTCGCCAATTGAACACGTCTCGCAGGACGATCCGCCGATCGCCCTGTTCTACCGAGGTGAAGTTCCCGTTGTTGGGGCATCGCCAAAAGATCCGACCCACTCGGGCATCATGGGTGTCAAGCTCGAAGAGCGGCTCAACGCTGCGAACGTGGATGTGGTCCTTGTGCATCCGGATCGGTCTCATCCAATGTACAAGAATTCCACGGAATATCTGATTGACCGCCTGCTCAAATGAAGCGAGACGTCGTCAGGTGTTTCGCGCTCGTGATCATCCCCATTCTTCCGCTTGGCGTATGCTTCTCGAAACAACGGGCGTCGCGCTTCAGCCGCACAGCGCGGCACGACGGTCCATTGACCGGCGGCTACTCGCCGTGCGCGAAGATCTCCGTCAACACCGCTTGGGT
>JAUIHJ010000821.1 GCA_030432015.1 bacterium | reverse complement strand
GTTGAGCAACCCTTTCGGCGGCCTTGATCAAGTCCGGATGAATCCGCCACGCGGCAGCTCCAAGCTGGTTCGCCCTGCTGGCCCGACCGATCCGGAAGTCAGCTTCGTCTCGGTGCAAAGCCGTGACGGGCGCGCGATCGCCCTGTTGGCAAACTATTCACTGCACTATGTCGGCGGTGTTCCAGCCGGGGATGTCTCAGCGGACTACTTTGGGTACTTTGCGAAATTCATCGGGGAGAAACTTGGGGCAACGGATCAATCGCCACCGTTTGTCGGCATTCTCTCCAATGGCACCAGTGGCGACGTAAACAATATCAATTTCCCGGAAAAGTCCACGCGAAGGTACGAGCGGTACGAAAAAATGCAAGAGGTTGCGGGCAAGGTGGCGAGTCGCGTGTTTGAAGCACATCAACAGATCGAGTTTCATGACTGGGTTCCCTTGGCCGCCCAGCAAGTCAACTTGAAGTTGAAAACAAGGCAGCCTACTGCGGAGATGATCGCGCACTTCGAGAAGGTGCGAAGCGGCAATGACGATGATCCGCGAAGCCGCCACAGTCGCGAAGAAATCTACGCGGATCGAATCGCAAAGATTCAGAACGCGCCCAAGGAAATCAGTATTCAATTGCAGGCGCTGCGAATTGGCGACTTAGGAATCTCGGCGATCCCATTCGAAACATTTGCCGAGACGGGATTGGAATTGAAGGCCCGCAGCCCGTTTGAGGCCACGTTTACGATCGAACTGGCGAATGGGTCGTACGGTTATCTGCCGACTCCCGAGCAGCATCGATTGGGTGGATACGAAACGTGGCTGGGGAGTAACTACGTCGAGAAGGAAGCGACCACCAAGATTGTTGCCACGCTGCTCGATTTGTTCGAGGCGCTTCAGCAAGACAGCACAAATAACTGACTAAAGCGACACCACAGTATGCATTGCGATCTCGACACCAGTGTTCCCGACTGGGTTATCGACCATCCGGAAACAACAGCCGTCTTTGATTCGCTGCGGATCGACACGAGTTGCGGAGGTAAGTCGCTTCGCTACCTCTGCCAACAGCATGATCTTGATCCAATCACGGTCCTAAAGCGATTGCGGAATGTGATTGGCGGCAAGACTTGCAATGTCGATTTGCGACGACAAGGATGACCGCGATGGGAAGCGATCGTTAATCACCCCGTTGTCGTATCACCGCCGTCGCGAAAAGCATCAAGATCGGGACTGGAGTCGGCAGGTATCAACAGAACCAACGGTCAAGGCGCCCAACACCCTCTGGGTTCTTAACTGGCGGCTGATTGGTGTCGCGCGCGGCCGGTTCATTACTTCACGGATCATGAATAGCGGAGACTATCGCGCTTTTGATCATGGGTTTTCGCAGTTCAATAATGCACACCGGTGGCTGGCAAAGTTGGCAACCGACGCTTGACGCCCTCCGTGGTGCCGCGAAAATCAAGGATCGCACCCCAGCACTACCCAAAAAAAATACCACTTCCAGGAGAGACAGCGATGCGAAACGCTTTTATAGCGGCTATGGTGATCGGGCTCTTGGCGCCCTGCGGTGTGACCGCAGCGGCGGCGGACGTTGAAGATGGATTTGTTCCCCTGTTCAACGGCGTCGATCTGGCCGGTTGGGTCAAGCGCGGCGGGTCAGCGGAATATAAAGCTGAGAACGGCTCGATCGTTGGGAAATGCATCCCAGATACGCCGGGCAATACGTTCCTGTGTTCGGAAAACGAATTTGGCAACTTCGTGCTGAAGCTGCAATACAAGTTCCTGGAAGCCGGCAATTCGGGCATTCAGTTCCGTTCGGCGGCACGCCCGGACGGCGATCGTGAGCGTGTTTACGGCTATCAATATGAAATGCGCCCTGGTGGCGACGCGACCGGTCGCATCTACGATGAAGGTCGTCGAGGCCACAAATTCGGCATCATATGGCTCGATGCCCACACGCCGCAGGATCGTCTTGATGCCGCCACGGCAAGCTGCAAGGAAGGTGAGTGGAATGACGTCGAAATTCAGTGCGTCGGACCGTCGATCAAGACCTGGCTGAACGGCAAGCTGGTTGTCGATATGTTTGATAGCTTCACAATGAAGGGATTCCTGGGACTGCAGATTCACGCTGGAAAATCCGGCTCCGTCGCTTGGAGAAATATCCGTGTCAAGGATCTCGGAGAGAGCAACTGGGAACCGTTCTTCGTACAAGGCGACGACGGCAACTACCAACTCTCGGATGCCAAGTTCGTTCTCCCAGAAGAATGGTCCTTCACCAAGGACAGCGTACTGCACGGCGTTCATCCCAAGAGTCAACGCAAGGACGGGCTTGTGATTTCCGCCAAGGATTACGACAACTTCATTGCTCGGGTCACGTATCGAATGCACGGCGGCAATAGTGCCTTGTATTTCCGCGCCGAGGAGACGAGCGCTCCTTGGGTCCTGCGCGGATTCCAGAATGAAATTGCCAACAACGGCAAGGACTCCGCCCTCTGGCACACTGCCGGCATTGTTGACGGCAAGACGATCCCTGGTCGCGGCTGGGTCGTCACGAATGACGAGTTCATCGAAAAGGTCCGCAACAAGGACGATCAGTGGAACACGACGTGCACCGCCGCATTCGGCGATCGCCTGGTCCAGACGCTCAACGGATTCTGCACGTCGGATATCATCGACAAAGCGTGTGAGAAGTCGGGCAAGCTCGGACTGCAGATGCACGGTGGCACCGACTGCGAAATGTTTTTCAAAGACTTCGAAGTCATGCCGATCACTGACGACATGAAGCAGCTCATTGAACGGAATTGAGTTGAGGACGCACGTCTAAAAATTTTTGAGGGGCTGAAGAGTTGAGGCGTTGAGCACGCTGGTCGTCACGACCGTTGGCGGCCAATGCCCTCGGCCCAAAGCGTCGTCGCCGGCGGCAACTCGTCTAATTGCAAGAATTCGCACGATATGTCGGGGGCTCAATGACCGAGTGCAATTCGGCGACAATCCGGGACCGGCTCGTTTTTCGCCGCCCGTTAGATTCAATTGCGGAAAAACGACCGATCGGCGAAAAAGGTGCCTGTCCCGCTGACGGGGTGTGCGCTGCTGAATCGCACAAC